>CAZTAY010000072.1:0-14436 GCA_964611655.1 uncultured Eubacteriales bacterium | reverse complement strand
TTGTTTGAGCCTGAAAATGTATCGATAACACCCTGTGATAAAGAAGATTTTATTTACAATTATTATTTGTTTAATATTTACTGTGCCTGTAGGCGCAACTGAAATCTATAGAATTAAACAAGGGGATAGCATTTGGTCAATTTCCGAAAACAAAAAAACCTCTTTAAAAGAAATACAAACAATGAACCCGCAAATAAAAAACCCCGAGCATATAATCCCGGGTCAATTATTAGTTCTTCCTATTTCTTTATGGAACAAATAAAAAATAACAAACGACATGGCTTTAAACCATGTTGTTCAGATTGTTGACAAACGATCTTGGGAAAATTTTTCGAGAAAAAGTTTCCCAAACCATTCAAAAAGCTTTGCTTAGAAATGTCGCACTTGAGGATGTCTTTGAAATTCTTTGCTTCTTTCTAATAAGAAAGAAGTGGGGTTCGGGGCAAAGCGAGGTTTTTGTCAATTGTTTACAACCTGAACAACATGGCGTTAAACCATGTTGTTTGTTTGCATTTTCCTAAACTCTCTTATAACAAGCAAAACTGCAACAATAAAAGAGGCGAAGTCCGCAATAGGAGCAGAATACATAATTCCATCAATTCCTATAAAAAGTGGAAACAGGATCATTAGTGGTAATAGAAATATAAACTGTCTTGTCAGAGACAGAAATATCCCTATAACAGCTTTTCCGATTGAGGAAAAGAAATTAGATGAAACAATTTGCGCGCCAACCAAGAAAGTAAAGAACATAAATATCCTGAAATAGTTTTCTGCAAACTGAAAATACAGATCATTACCTTCACCGAATATGGACATTATTTGCCTTGGAAACAACTGGAATATTAAAAAGCCTATAAACGAAATAATAGTAGCTGATTTTACCGCAAGCAGATAAGTTTTCTTAACACGATCATAATTTTTAGCACCGTAATTAAAGCTAATAATAGGCTGAGAGCCTTGGGCGATGCCTACATAGAAAGATATCATTACAATGCTTACTTTTATTATTATTCCTGAAACTGCTATAGGTATTTCACTGCCATATATAGAAAGAGCACCATAATATCTGAAAAGATTATTCATTATTATTTGCAGTATCATCATTGCAATCTGATTGAAACTTACTGCCATTCCAAGAGAAACCACCGATAGAATCGTATCTGCTTCTAGCTTAAAATACTTCTTTTTAATTCGAATGGTTTTAAAATGCATTAAATATCTGATTGCAAGAATAGCGGTTATAATTTGTGAAATTACTGTTGCCAACGCTGCACCTGACATACCCATTTTAAATATAAAAATAAACATAGGATCCAGTATAGTGTTAATAATAGCCCCAACTAGCATAAAGCCCATTGAATAATTAGGGCTTCCGTCAGAACGGATAATATGGCTAAGACCTCCCGATAAAACCAAAAAGGGAAAACCAAAAGCACAAATGCTGGTATATTCTAAAGCATAAGGCATTATTTTTTCCGTTGCACCAAAAAGCAACAAAATTTGCTCTAAAAATAATAACGTTACAATCATAAGCACAATGCTTGTTAGAATCAGCATTGTTATTACATTGCCAACAATTTTGCCGCCCTTTTCAGTCTCGCCTGCGCCCATAGAAAGATTAAAACGTGCAGCACCGCCAACCCCGAATAAAAGGGCAATAGCAAGGGAAATAGTTGAAAGGGGAAAAGCAATATTGGTAGCGGCATTGCCTACCATACCCACGCCCATTCCTATGAAAACTTGATCAACTATGTTATAAGCTGCAGTTACAATCATACCTATTACACTGGGCAGTGCAAACTTAAAAAGCAGGGTGTTAATTTTTTCTGTTCCTAAAATATTTTTTGCTGTGCCGTCTTGCATTTTTGTCATCTCCTAATTCTATGACAGTCTATCACCTAAACAAAAAAAGGTCAATAAAGGATAGTCTTTTTATTAGAGAACCTGTTAGAGCAATTCTATGTCGGCTTGCACTTTTAAGCCGGAATTAGCGGTTTAAGTCTTTTAGGTGTTGATAAATTGATAATTCAGTGGACTTGCTATAATCTACCGTTGCCGGTTGACTTTAGATTTGTTTTATGAAATAATTATTAGACAAGCACAAGGAGTGATTATATTGAATAAACCCCCAATAGTGAGGTTCATTTTTGCATCTGGTATTCTCTTATTATCAATAATAATTATTGCCTTTTCTATAATTCAAATAAACAATGTTTTATCCGCAGCTCCGGCTATGTCCATAACTGATAATCCTAATACTGATGAAATGCCACAAGAAGTTGATGAGACTTTTAATTACCAGACTAATGCCAGTAATTTACCCTTAGAAGAAACAGACCAATATGAAGAAAATGGCTTTTCAATTACAAAAACCAGCTATACTTTTCCGGAAGGCGAAATATTTGAATTAATTTCTGCAATACCCGACAATCCTGTAAGCGGAGCATTTCCTTATAACAAAGAAATTATTTTACGTGGAAATAGGTTAAATTATTATTGGCAGGAATATTCAGAAAATCAGAAACAATGGAAAAACAGTGGTGAGATATCAAGCTTACCTAAAGCTTTGCTTTTCATTGAGACTGACTTGGAAAGCATTATTATTGCACCGCCATCTATATATGAATCAGAATCTATTTATTATACAAGAATAAATGCACCTGACCTCGAAAAACCACTGGTCATACAACAAAACGCTGAAATTTCAGAGTTTACCATTAAATATGAGTTTCCTTCAGAGCCTGGATACACAAGTGAAATATGGTATATAAAATCCAAAGACAAGTTGATTGACTGGACAGAGGAAAACAAGGCTTTATGGATGAACCAAGACCTTTTCAAAAATAGAAAACTAACTTCTGATGGTTATTATTTTAGACTGGCATCATCATATGAATTATATACACCCAACACTTTTTTCAGAAACCCTGCCAATTTCACAGGCGCACAGTTGCTTGCTGCGTCGGGAAGTAGAGCTGCTGATGTTCTTGGATATGTAACTACAAAAATATGCCTTAAAAACCAAAATGCAGAGGGATTTTGGGAAACAGGTCCAAAAGCAAATTGGCTCTGGGAAGATTATGGCATAGGAAATTATTTCTTTGACACACGTTTTAACGTAGACTTTGCATCTAGTCTTATAGATGCTTATGAAAAATATAACGAAAGTGTTTTTATAGAGGGAGCTGTTAAGTTTGCAGATTTCTTTTGTAAGTTTGCAGAAGAAAATGCCTATGAAACAGAATCAAAAGGCTGGTTAGTTCCGGATTACGGATATTATTACGAACATACAAAAACACATGTTTCTCTTAACCACCAGTTAGCTGAAATCAATTTCCTTTTAAAATTATATAAGACAACAAATGATTCAATTTATTTAAATACGGCTTACAAAATGCTTGAAGCAGTTAAGGACACAAAAGAGAGCTGGATAATGGAAGATCATAACCTTAAATATGCATTGCATTATTATGCAGACACAAGAGAATTAAAAGATTATCCTTATTTGACATATAATGATTTGTTTGAAACAAGAAAACACCTTCAGGATCTGCAAATTGACACGTCTTACATACAATATCTTATGGATAACAAAAAAATGTGGATGGACTCAAATAACATAAGTTTATATAAAAGATAGAATTATACATCTTATTCAGGTGTGAAGAATTTTTATTTAGGTTATACTATTAGTAGTTTAAGTTCTGTTAAGTTTTAGCCTTGATTGGAAAGCATTGCCTTACTATGCTAAAAAAACTTAAACAACAAATGAAAATCGGCGTTGTGCCGAACCTGAAGGGATTGACTTGCTTGGAAAAATATATAATCAGTAAAAGCCCTGCCCTAAAAGGAAGGGTTAGAATCAGCGGATCAAAAAACTCTGTTTTGCCTATACTTGCCGCTTCTTTGCTAACTGCTGAAAAATGCATTATAAGAGAAGTTCCTGACCTGAGTGATGTTGAAACAATGGTTGAAATACTAACTGAATTAGGTGCAAATGTTTCATGGGACAAAACAAAAGGTGTTATAGAAACAAAAAATACTAACATACAAAAATTTGAATACTCATATGAACTTTCTTTCAAGATGAGAGCTTCATTTTTAGTTGCAGGACCTTTACTTGCAAGGTTTGGGAAAATTAAAGCGCCATTGCCGGGAGGTTGCCCCATCGGAGCAAGACCGGTTGATTTACATTTAAAAGGATTTGCGGCTCTTGGAACTCATATAACAAACGAACACGGATGTGTTAAGCTATCATGCAAAAATCTCATAGGAAATAAAATATATCTTGATTTTCCAAGTGTGGGTGCAACAGAAAACATAATTATGGCTGCAGTGCTGTCTAAAGGTCTAACAGTTGTGGAAAATGCCGCCGTTGAACCGGAGGTTGTGGATCTTGCAAATTTTCTTAATTCAATGGGAGCAGAAATAAGAGGAGCAGGAACTGACACAATTAAGATTAACGGAATAGAGTCTTTACATGGAACAGACCATACAATCATTCCGGACAGGATTGAAGCAGGAACATTTATGGCAGCAACCGCCTTAACAAAAGGGGATGTTTATATTGACAATGTTGTGCTTGACCATATTAAGCCAATGGTTGCAAAGCTCAGTGAAACCAGTATAAAGGTTGACCAGACCGAAACAGGAATACGAGTTCATGGTGACTCGCCCATAAAAGCACTTGATCTTAAAACATTACCCTATCCAGGATTTCCAACTGACATGCAGGCTCAGTTTATGTCATTACTCACTCTCGCACAGGGTACAAGCATTATTACAGAAACAATATTTGAAAACAGGTTTATGCATGTAAGTGAGCTTAACAGAATGGGCGCGGAAATTAAAATCGAATCCAGAAGTGCAGTTGTAGAAGGAGTAAGATCATTAACAGGTGCGAAGGTTAAAGCAACGGATTTACGCGCAGGTGCCGCGCTTGTTTTATCAGCACTGGCAGCTAAAGGTGATACGGAAATAAGTGATATTTTCCATATCGAAAGAGGTTACTGTGATTTTGTTACAAAACTTCAAAGTCTTGGGGCAAAAATCGACAAAGTTGCTCATACGGTTTGATTAATAAATAGGGGAAAGAAATGTTAGAACAATATATTACTGTTGAAAAAACAGCAACAGAGGAAATAATTGAAAAAAAGTCAAGGTTTATCGCATATGTATCTCCAATTTCAAATGAACAAGAAGCCCTTGCCATTATCCAAGACATAAAAAAGCAACATTACAATGCAGCACATAATGTGTTTGCGTTTAGAGTAGGTCTTGAACGGGAATTAAAACGTTATAGTGATGATGGAGAACCTTCTGGAACTGCCGGTATGCCTATTTTAAACCTGCTATCTGGAGAAAATGTAATTAATGCGGTGATAGTAGTAACGAGGTATTTCGGCGGTACTCTTTTAGGCACAGGAGGTCTTGTAAAAGCATATGGAAAGGCTGCCAAGCAAGCCTTATTAAGCGCGGGAATTGTTGAAAGAGTGTATTTGGATAGATTTGTACTGGAGACAGACTATTCTTTTGCTGAAAAGATAAAGTATGAACTAATCAATATGGGACATAAGGTGTTAAATGTGGAGTATGATAATAAAGTAAGAATACATGTCCTTGTTAAACATAATTTAAGAGATTCTTTCAATAAAAGTATTATTGATTTATCGAATGGCACAATTCAACCCACATTTATAAGTTCCGAATATTATTGACTTTACTTTTTTTAAGATGGTTTATATAATATATCCTATAAGGTTTCAACAACAATTTCGGGAGGTTTGAAAATGTTACAAACGAATGACACTTTAATGATTTTAATTGATATTCAAGAACGACTAATTCCAGCAATGTTTAACAAAGAAAGTTTAGAAAAAAAATTAATCACTTTTATAAAAGGTCTAAGAGTACTTGAAGTTCCTATTATGGTTACTCAACAGTACACAAAAGGCTTAGGAGCAACCATTGATTCTATAAAAGAAGCATTAGGTGATTTCGAATATTTCGATAAGGTATCTTTTAGCTGCCTTGGTGACAAGCCATTTATGGAGAAATTCAGTGAATTTAAAGGCAAAAATATTATTATCACAGGAATTGAAGCCCATGTATGCGTTCAACAAACGGTACTTGATTTGCTAGAAAAAAATTACAATGTTTACATAGCAACTGACTGCGTTGGGTCAAGGGACGAAAATGACTGTGTTTATGCTGAAAAGAGAATGGAAAAGGCAGGCGCTGTTTTAACAACGATGGAATCTCTGTTATTTGAGTTCTTAAAAGGCGCGGACAACCCAAAAAGAAAGGCTATTTCTGAAATAGTTAAATAGCCGATGGGCTTGGGTAAATCTCCGAGATTCATATTAGTGACAATAATAAAGATCGGCTCAATCTGCTGATCTCAGATTGTTGACAACGATCTTGGGAAACTTTTTCGAGAAAAAATCTCCCAAACCCTTCAAAAGCTTGCTTAGAAATTCTTTGCTTCTTTCTTAATAAGAAGAAGCGGGTTCGGGGCAAAGCCACGAGGGTTTTTGTCAATTGTCGACAGCCTAAGATCGGCTTAATCTGCCGATCTTTTTTTTATTTAATCTATCATTTCATTGCTGATTTTTTTAATTGCTTTTTTTTCAATCCTAGAAACGTAACTTCTGGAAATACCAAGCATATCAGCAATTTCACGCTGAGTTTTTTCCTCACAATTCAAGCCATAGCGGTTTTCAATAACTGTCTTTTCTCTGCCTTTTAAAACCTTCTTGATTTTATCATAAAGATTCTTAACCTGAATCTTATTTGCTACTTGATCAACAACTGAATCCTTATCAGCGTAGATAATATCGATAAGGGTTATTTCGTTTCCCTCTCTGTCAGTTCCGATTGGATCCTGGAGGTATACCTCGTTTGCAAATTTTTTGGATGAACGAATATACATTAGTATTTCATTTGCTATCCTCTCATTGCGGAATGTTAAAAGTTAACATATTAGGAGCAATAATCAATTAGGACGTGTTGCCTTGTTTGTTGAAGTTTGCCAAAGGTATTTAGACAACATAGGAATTTTCATATAACCATAACTAAATACTGGACGGTTTTCAAGATAATTCCGATATATAAAATAATAGCTCAATTACATGGAAGTGATCTATATTAAAGGGAGGTTATTGGAATGAATATTTCAAGTAATATGTATAACGATTTCTTTAAAGAGCAATATAAAGAACAGATGAAGAATCTTAAAATTCAGAAAGACTCTCTATCTAAAATAATGCAAAGCAATTCCCAAAAGACAAAAAAAGATTCTAAAGCCAGAAAAGGCAGAGCTGTTTTTGTTACTGGGGCTACTAAAAAAGAAGATATAAAGAAATTAAAAAATATCTTAAAACAAAAAATATCTGAAATACAGTTTAGTGAAGATGATGATAAATTAAAGACCATGAAAGTCAACCTTCTGCAACAAAAGCTAAACGCACTTGAACGTATATTGTGCCAGATAGAGGACAAAGAAAAGGCAAAGCTTGAAAAGACGCCGAAGAAAAATAACAAGAACAAAAAAATAGAATCTCTATATCTTTCAAAAGAGGATTTAACATTAAATGGTGGCAATCAAAAGGCAATTGAAAACAAGATATCACAAAGCTATAACAATGAGCCTAAGATAGATTTAACAACTGAACCAAGTGACAATATTAATGTGGATTCTGAACAGCCAACAGTTGATCTTGGGATATAGTTTTAAGGAGTTTATAATGTCAAAAGATATAAATAAGTTCTTGCAATTGTTTGTGACTTTTTCGAAAATTGGTTGTTTTACCATTGGCGGGGGATATGCAATGATCCCTATGATTCAGCATGAAACAGTGAATAAAAAGAGCTGGCTGTCGAATGAAGAAAGCATAGATTTTATTACTATAGCCCAGAGCGCCCCTGGCGTAATTAGCATAAATATGGCATCCGCAACCGGCTATAAAGTAGCCGGTTTTTTTGGAAGCCTGATTGCAACAGCAGGGATTTGTCTGCCTTCTATACTAATTATAATCATTATTGCAACATTCTTTGATTCATTCCTTAGCATTGGGTTAGTTCAAAAAGCTTTTATGGGTATCAGGGCGGCTGTTATAGCCATAATGTTATATTCTGCGCTTAATATGTTTAAAACCTCTGTTAGAACATCGCCGCAAATTATTCTTTTTATAGCAGCAATAGCTTTGTCTTTTTTTAATATTTTACCTACACAGTTGATTATTTTAATAAGTGCAATTTTTGGAATATTGATAAACACAATTGAGGCGAGAAGATGGAAATAGTTGAAATATTTTTAGTGTTTCTTAGAATAGGACTGTTTAGTTTTGGCGGTGGATATGCAATAATTCCATTATTGCAAGAAGAAGTTTTAAGACATAATTGGCTTACTATAAAAGAGTTTGTAGACATTGTTGCTGTATCCCAAATGACTCCAGGCCCTATTGCTGTTAATTTAGCTACTTTTGTAGGCTATAAAGAGGCTGGAGTATTGGGGGCTTTATTGGCAACAATCGGTGTGAGTATACCTTCATTTGTAATAATCATAATAGTGATAAAGCTATTTATGAACATCTCTGAAAACAAGTATGTTAAAAATGCATTGTTTGGCTTAAAAGCGGCGGTTGTTGGTCTTATATTTGCTGCTGTGCTGAATATTTCGTATTCAGAATTCTTGGGTACAGACATTAACGTAAAAGGGTTAATCATTTGTTTATTTTCTTTTGTAGTTCTATATACAAAAAAAGCCAATCCGTTTTTAATAATTGGTACATCAGCGTTGATTGGCTTAATATTGTTTTGATTAAGGCATACCTTATGTACTATTGTATATTACCTTGCTCTAATTTTTCAAAATAATCATTTATACCCAGATATATACCCCATGCTATCTTTTCCTGATAGGCCTCAGTGTTTAGCTTTTTTTCATCAGACCAATTTGATAAGAACCCACATTCCACTATGACAGCCGGTATCGTAGTGTTTTTTATTACATAATAATTTGAGTTTGCATCAGGACCGCGTTTGTTGTCTGTGTCAATGAATTCCTTAACCTTAGTTTGAATAGAAGTTGCCAGTATCTTTCCTTTTTCTGACTTTTCATGATAGAACACTTGAGCGCCTTTAACTTTTGCACTTGGGTATGCGTTTTGGTGTATGCTAATCATAATATCGGCGTTGGTAGAATCGGCAAGAACTTTTCTTGCCCTTAAATCACCATTCTTTGTTTTTGACAGAGCATAGTCTCCATCTCTAGTAATAACAACAAAACCACCGCTTGCTTCAAGGTAGGTTCTTAGAATTTCGCAAATTTTTAGGTTAATTTCCTTTTCGTCTGCACCGTGCTTACCTAGCTTGCCGGGATCCCAACCACCATGACCGGCATCTAAAACCACAACTTTTTGATTGGTGTACACTCCGAATGTGGGAGCTGTTGAACTAAGCTTGGTAAAAAGATAAAACGACGTGGAGATGAAAAGCACATAAACAAAGAACATAATAATTTGCTTTTTTCTAATTACTATAAACAACACAATCATCCTTTCAATTAAGAAAGTTATTTTATAGTTCACTTAAGTTAATATAGCAATTCCACTTTATACAGACACTTTTCATTCAATTGGTCTTCTAGAATTATAAACTAAGTTAACTATAGTACAAAAAAGCTTATAATAAACTTATTCAGTTTTTTATATGTTATACCTGAAATTAAAAAACAGTTAGATGATCATGTTAATCATCTAACTGTGCTGTTGGCATAAGAGTAGGAGACTTTTTTACGGAAGTTTTACATACCCTTAAAAGTCCTTCTCTTTGCGGCATGTTTGTTAAAAGCTCCCACTTCTTTCTTATAAGAAAGAAATGGGGGAGGGGCAAAGCACCAAGGTTAAGTGAATATATTTATTCACCAACCCGTACATTTCTAAAAAAATATCAATTAAATTTCTTTGTAATATGCATTTTGGATTTTGAATTCCAGTTAAGGGGTTTGTTGTTAGTATCTGATTTAGGGATTGCGCCTTGTAGGGTTTTTCCAATATCAATTAAGCAATCATTACAGTATTGACCAGCAAATATTGGTTTACCGCATTTCTCACATTCAAGAAGGGGCGCTGAACCTTCAACCAGCTCAATTCTCTTTTCACGTAAAAGCCTAATAATCGTCTTTCTTGAAACCTCGGTTGCTTCAACAACATCATCAAGCTTACAATTTGGATTTTCTTTTATAAAGTCTCTAACAATATCAACGGCCTGATCATCTTTTTCTAAACAAGCAGGACAAATAGGCTTAATACCTTCTTTGGTAAATATCTTGCCACATCTAACACAGTTAGTTAAAGTCATATATTCATCCCCTCAAAAATTATAATTATTAAACTCTGGTCAGCGCCTTAGGATTAATCACATTAAGAAATGAGAATATCCATGCTTAAGCAAGCCTTCAATGGTCTTGTTGCGTAAGACTATTTTAAACATAGGATAACCAATTAAAGTTGTTACAACAAACTCTTCCATTGCAAGCGTTAAATAAGACATAAAGAAAGGTAGTTTATAAATAAAATAAAACTCAGCAGCAATAAAAACCATAAAAACCACAGGCCACAAACTGGCAAAAAACATATTTTTGCTTCTGGTTACAAAGTACATGGTGCAGACGGTTGCAAAAGTTCCAATCACCATATCCGCAATACCTAAAGGAGAGAAAATGTTTGAAATCAAGCAACCAAGAATAATTCCAGGCGCAAATGCCGGATTTATAAACGCCAAAAGATTCATGATCTCAGAAATCCTAAACTGAAACACTGAATAGCTTACAGGATGAAGGAAAACTGTCAAGCAAAAATACAATGCAGCGGTAACGCCTGTTAAAGCTAGGTTATGAGTTGTTAAATACCTCTTAATCATAATACACTTCCTTACTATCTGGGGGGAAAGCCAATCTTCTTATAAACCTTGCGCATGGTTTTCATTGCAAGATAAGAAGCTTTTTCTGCATTGCTTTTGATTATATTATCAATATAATCCTTTTCTTTTGAAAGTTCAACATATTTTTTTTGAACAACGGACAAGCGGTCGCAGACCACTTCTCCAACAGCTTCCTTAAATTTCCCGTAACCAACCCCTTGAAACTCAATCTCTGATTGTGAAACGGTTTTCCCTGTAATGGTGCTGTAAATATTCAGTAGGTTTTTAATGCCCGGTTTGTCGTCGCTTGCAACAATATCAGAGCCGGAATCTGTTACGGCTCTCTTTATTTTATTCATAATAACCTTAGGTTCGTCCATTAAAAAAACAACATTATTTACATTTTCATCTGATTTTGACATCTTTCGTTCAGGCTCTAGAAGCGCCATTATCTTTGCGCCGGTCTTTGGGATATAGGCTTCTGGTATTTTAAACAATCCTTCATAAATTGAATTCATGCGGTTTGCAATGTCTCTTGTAAGTTCGAGGTGCTGCCTTTGGTCCTCACCAACAGGCACAAGGTCTGTTTGATATAATAAGATATCCGCAGCCATTAAAACGGGATAGGTAAACAGACCTGAATTGATATTGTCAGCATGACGGCCGGACTTTTCTTTGAACTGTGTCATCCTTGATAGTTCGCCCATATAAGTGTAACAGCCCAATATCCAAGCCAGTTCAGCATGAGCAGGGACATGTGACTGAATGTAAAGTATAGATTTTTCAGGATCAAGTCCCAATGCTAAATATTGAATAAGAGCATCTCTGGATTGCTTTCTTAGCTTTGCCGGGTCTTGCCTAACGGTGATTGCATGTAAATCGACGATACAGTATAAACAGTCGTAATCATCCTGTAATTTTGCCCAGTTATTGATTGCACCCAAATAATTGCCTAGGGTAAACAGTCCGGAAGGTTGAGCGCCGCTAAAAATAATTTTTTTGTCGCTACTCATTGTATTTTCCTTTCTTTTAAATCAAGTTAAAATATAGGAACCTGTTTTCAATAAGCTGTCCCCGTCTTTGCCAAGGAGACATTATGCATTAGCCTGCACACCGGGGGATGGCCAAAAAACACTGTCTCAAATTCGGTAAACCCATTATTGAACACAGGTTCTAATAAAAAAGACCTTCAGGTATTGCCTGAAAGCCTTTAAATGCTTCTTAAGCCTGCGCACCTTTAGCTTTTTCAGCCAGTGCGGAAAAAGCAGCCACGTCGTTAACAGCCATTTCGGCAAGCATTTTTCTGTTAATATTAATTCCTAAGTTCTTTAATCCATTCATAAATCTGCTATATGTTAAGCCGTTAAGTCTAGCAGCGGCGTTAATTCTGGTAATCCAAAGACGGCGATATTCTCTCTTTGTATGTTTTCTACCTACAAACATACTAGCCATTGAACGCATAACGGATTGTTTTGCAATTCTATATTGTTTGCCTCTAGCTCCTCTAAAGCCTTTAGCGAGTTTTAAAACCTTTTTATGCTTTTTGCGGGCGTTAAGAGCGCCTTTTACTCTTGCCATAGTTAACTCTACTCCTTTAATTTACAATTTGCCTTAGCTTACAAGGAATTATGCATAAGGCATTAATCTTTTCATTTGAGGCTCGTTTGTTTTGTCAACTAAAACGCTTTTTCTAAGCTGACGTTTTCTTTTAGTTGTTTTTTTACCCAATATATGTTGAGTGTTAGCACATTTTCTTTTTAATTTTCCGCTTGCAGTAGCCTTAAAGCGTTTTGCAGCAGCTTTTTTTGTTTTTAATTTAGGCATGTTACATTGTCCTCCTTATTATGTTGCGGTGATTTATTATAAGCCATTAGCTTATTCTATGATTGTTTAGGAGCTAAAAACATAAGCATACTTTTAGCTTCCATCTTTGGCATTTTTTCAACAACCCCATATTCTTCAACAGACTTTGCAAAATTCAAGAGTATTTGTATAGAGGTTTGTGAATGACCGATTTCCCTGCCTCTGAAACGAATACTGACCTTGACTTTGTCGCCGTCTTGCAAGAATTCAATAGCTTTTTTAAGCTTAACCTGAACATCATGATCGCCGATATTAGGGGAAAGACGAATTTCCTTAATGTCGATTGTTTTTTGTTTTTTACGGGCTTCTTTTTCTTTTTTGGTTTGGTCGAACCTAAATTTACCATAGTCCATAATTCGACAAACAGGAGGTTTTGCCGTAGGCGAAATCTTAACAAGATCCAGTCTTTTTTCATCGGCAAGCCTTTGAGCTTCTTTTGCGCTGACAATCCCCACTTGCTCGCCGTCAACGTCAATTAAACGAACTTCTTTGTCTTTGATTTGCTCGTTAATCATTAAATCTGTAATACTGAAACACCTCCAAAATATAAAACGAAATTGCCTTTGCTACGCAATAAAAAAACGGGCGCAATAGCCCGCTGTATAAAACATGTTATAAACCAAAAAGCGCGGGCCGTTTGGTGAGAAGGCAATCTTCTGCTTAGATAGTGTTCATGGTAACACACAAATTCAGGAATGTCAAGGGGAAAATATGGGCTAAGGCGATCATAGTAATTCATTTAGTAAGAAATTTTTCACATCTGATATATGTTGTCTAAAATGATTATTATTAGCATTTTCATAACTTAGAATTCGTTTTAATTTAATTTCTAAGGAATTTAAAAGCTTTTGATTTTTAACCATATAGGCATTCTGGTCAAAACCTAAATAAGCTCTTTCTATGTATTTGTCGGTAATAGGAATTACGTCAGATATAAAGAACACAGATGCAATTCTGTTTACTTTACCCACATGATAAAAACAAGACTTAATATTGCTACTATCAAACGAAATAGAGTTTCTAATTTTGTTCTTAGTTTCTTCTGCTTTTTTACCCCAAGAGCTTATAGGAATAGCCCAATATAACATAGGATTTGTATTGGATTTAATTAAACAAACTATGGGTCTTTTTTTTGGATCATTCCATATTCCACCTAAAGACCTGATTAAATCAAAATATTGATCTTTTGCAAATTAAACGCCATGCTCATTCATATTATCTCCTTTAAAACATAAAGCCCTATGAAAATAGGGCTTTATTCAATGTTTCAATGTCGTACATTGAGAAACGTCATTGTAACAGCAATGTTTTTTGCCACACATTGCGAAGTGTATTTGTGTCAGCAATGTTTTTTTGCCGCACATTGCGAAGCGTATGAGGTAAAAACCTCTTCTAACATTCTTCCCTTGAACACTAATAAGTATACAAATGATTTTTGTATACATTTATAGTATTCGTTATGTACAATAAAAATGCTTGTCCAAGCCATTTTAAGCTTGTCCTATTATTATATATAATATTTTTCAATTCGTCAATTACAAACCATACAATTTCACCTTTGAAGACATAAAGCCCTATAAAATAATGCTTCAGATTGCTCTCGAATGATGTTTCCAAGCGTAGCAAAGGATGGAGCCTGCATTCCATCAA
>CAZTAY010000071.1:0-14735 GCA_964611655.1 uncultured Eubacteriales bacterium | reverse complement strand
GGCCGGAATTTCAATTTGCTTACGTCCGCTTAAATAAGCGCCTGTCTCGGAATTTTCGCAGGATAATATATCTTCAACTGTCCCGGAGAAAACCACTTCACCGCCGTGTGAACCTGCTTTAGGGCCTATGTCAACAATATAATCGGAGGCAAACATAGTATCTGAATCATGCTCAACGACTATCAGGGAATTACCCATATCACGCAGGTTTAAAAGGGTTTTCAAAAGCATGGCATTGTCACGCTGGTGCAAGCCTATGCTTGGTTCGTCCAGTATATATACAACTCCAACAAGACCAGAACCAATCTGGGTTGCAAGGCGTATTCTTTGACTCTCGCCCCCTGACAAGGTCCCTGCGGCTCTTGAAAGGGTAAGATAACCAAGCCCCACATCCAAAAGGAAACCAATTCTTGCATGTATTTCCTTCATTATTTGGGAAGCAATCATTTCTTCTCTTTCCGTGAGGGTAAGTGAGTTAAAGAACTCCTTTGCCTTAATAACTGATAATGCTGTTACATCGGATATATTTTTGTCAGAAAGGGTTACTGCCAGAATCTCTGGTCTAAGTCTTTGACCGCTACATTCAGGGCATTTTATATAAGTCATAAGGCTTTCATATTCTTGCCTTGAATAATCTGAATTGGTTTCCTTATAACGTCTTTGAAGGCTAGGTATAATGCCTTCATAGGCATAAGAATAAACTCCTTCGCCTGCTGAATTTTTATACTTTACTTGTATCTTTTCGCCTTTTGTTCCGTTAAGCACAATATCTTTTATGTCTTCCGGCAAATCTTGAAATGGCGTATTAAGGTCAAAATCATATTTCTCGGCTAAGGAATCAAACAGCCCCCTTGACATACTGGAAGGTGAGGAAATATTGTTCCAGCCAATAACATTAATTGCTCCCTGCATAATGCTTAGGCCGGGGTCAGGGATTATTAATTCCACATCGAACTTCATTTTTTTGCCTAGTCCCATACATTCAGGGCAAGCGCCTTGTGGATTGTTAAAAGAAAACATGCTAGGTTCAATTTCCTCTATACTGATTCCGCAGTCAGGACATGAAAAGTTTTGAGAAAGCAGCATGTCCTCATTGCCGTCTACGTTAACTGTAATAAGACCGCCTGTCAGCATTGAAGCTGTTTCGATGGACTCTGCCAGCCTTTGTTCAATGCCTTCCCTTATTACTAGCCTGTCCACTATTATTTCTATAGTATGTTTGTGGGTCTTTTCTAATTGTAATTCATCTGCAAGATCTATTATTTCCCCGTCAATTCTTGCCCTTACATAACCGTTTTTGCGGGCTTCATCAAGAACTTTTACATGCTCGCCTTTTCGACGTCTGACAACAGGCGCCATTAACTGGATTTTGGTCCGCTCCGGCAGTGCCATGATCTGGTCAACAATCTGATCAACAGTTTGTTTTTTGATTTCTTTACCACATTTGGGACAATGTGGTATTCCAATTCTGGCAAAAAGCAATCTAAAATAGTCATAAATTTCTGTTACAGTTCCCACGGTTGATCTGGGGTTGTGATTAGTGGTTTTCTGGTCAATGGAAATTGCTGGTGAAAGACCATCAATATTATCTACATTAGGTTTTTCCATCTGACCTAAAAACTGCCTTGCATAGGATGACAAGGATTCCACATACCGCCTTTGACCTTCGGCATAAATTGTATCAAACGCAAGAGAGGTTTTGCCTGAACCTGATACGCCTGTGAATATAACCAGTTTGTCCCTGGGAATTTCAAGGTTAATATTTTTTAAATTATTTTCTCTGGCACCCTTAATGATTATTTTATCTAGTGACATAGTACCTTCCTTTACTAAACATATTTCTTAAGTTCAATTAACTGATCTCTTAAAACAGCAGCTCTTTCAAACTGCAAATCAGCGGCGGCTTGTTTCATTTCTTTTGAAATCTTTTCGATTGCCGCAGACAGTTCTTTCTTATCCATTGATTCAGGGTCTTTATTAAGCTTGCCTGTGGTCTTTTCAGCATACTCTTTTGTTATTTTGATTATTTCATGGACGCGCTTTTTGATAGTCTCTGGCGTAATTCCATTTTCTTCGTTGTATTTTTCTTGTATCAATCGTCTTCTATTGGTTTCGTTAATCGCGTTTCTCATGGAATTGGTGATAATGTCGGCGTACATGATAACATGGCCTTCTGCATTCCTTGCGGCTCTACCAATTGTTTGGATAAGAGAGGTTTCTGAACGCAAAAAACCTTCTTTGTCCGCATCCATTATAATTACTAGAGAAACTTCTGGAATATCCAAGCCTTCTCTGAGTAAATTTATGCCCACAAGCACATCAAAAACATCAAGTCTCAAATCTCTAATAATCTCAAGCCTTTCAAGGGTATGGATATCAGAGTGCAAATACCTGACACGAATTCCACTTTCTTTTAGATAATTCGTAAGGCTCTCCGACATTTTTTTAGTCAAAGTTGTAATGAGTACCTTCTCTTTTTTCTCGATCCTTTTATTAACCTCTTTAATTAAATCATCAATCTGGCCTTTAACCGGTCTAACGTCAATTTCGGGGTCTAATAATCCTGTTGGTCTTATAATTTGCTCAACAAGCAGTTCAGAATGGTCTGCTTCATAAACAGACGGGGTTGCTGAAACAAAAAGCATTTGATTTATTTTGCTTTCAAATTCCTGGAACTTAAGTGGTCTGTTATCAAGGGCAGAAGGAAGTCTGAATCCAAAGTCAACCAAAGTAGTCTTTCTGCTTTTGTCTCCTTCATACATAGCCCTTATTTGAGGCACAGAAACATGGGATTCATCCACAATGATCAAAAAATCATCAGGGAAGTAATCAATTAACGTATGAGGAGTGCTGCCTTTTGGTCTGTTGGATAAATGCCTTGAATAATTCTCAATTCCGGAACAAAAGCCCATTTCCTTCAACATTTCAATGTCATAATTGGTGCGCTGTGCAAGTCTTTGAGCTTCAAGCAACATATCTTTTTCTTTAAGCTCCTCAAGCCTTAATGCAAGTTCTTCTTCAATTGATTCAATAGCAACTTGCATCTTGTCCTGCCCAATAACATAATGAGAAGCAGGGAATATAACCGTATGTTCGAGCTCACCTAATATTTCACCGGTAATATAATCAATTTCTTTTAACTTTTCTATTTCATCACCGAAAAACTCAACTCTGATTATTCTATCCCCGGAGGAAGCCGGAAAAATTTCAACAACATCCCCCCGTGCCCTAAACGTACCCCTTGAAAAATCAAGTTCATTACGGTTGTACTGAATATCTACCAACCTTCTTAAAACGGCGTCTCTGTCTTTTATCATGCCGGGACGCAAAGATAGGGTCATTTGGTTATAATCGATAGGGTCACCCAATCCGTAAATACAAGATACGCTGGCAATTATTATTACGTCGTTTCTTTCTGAAAGAGCTGCGGTTGCAGAGTGTCTAAGTTTATCAATTTCATCATTTACGGATGAGTCTTTTTCTATATATGTGTCGGAAGAAGGCACATATGCCTCCGGTTGATAGTAATCATAATAGCTTACAAAATACTCCACGGCGTTGTTGGGAAAGAACTCTTTAAACTCACTGTATAATTGAGCAGCCAAGGTTTTATTATGGGCAATAATTAATGTAGGTTTTTGCAGCTCCATAATAACATGAGCCATTGTAAAAGTCTTACCGCTTCCTGTTACCCCTAATAAAGTCTCAAACTTTCTCCCGTTTTTAAACCCATCCGCAAGTTTATCAATTGCCTGCGGCTGGTCTCCAGTTGGTTTAAATTCTGAAACAACTTCAAACTTCTTCATGAAAAAACTCCTTAGCTTTAAAGTCAAATTGCAGAAGATTTGCTTTATTTGTTTTTGTATTGTAATAAAGCAAACCGCTATATCAGCCGTAAAAGATATTATACTACAAATAGTGGACAAGTGAAACAAAAATTTATCTTTTAGCAAATAATAACTAATAGATGTGAAAAATTGATACAAACTGAATCAAATAAACTATTAGTTACTGTTTTGTATGTCAGGCAAAGGCAGATCACAGAAACGTACATTTGGTGCTCTTAATAAAATTTTTATAATTTTATACAATTTATTGTGATAAATCGTTTTACAACACAATATATTGTTAAATTATACCTTGTATATGAAATTATAATTTATAATTGTTACAAAATATCTTGTATTTTTGTAATATTAAGATATAATTAATAATTAGTAATAAAAAAGCAATATAAATATAATTCATTTACTGTTTGCGGTTTTTATTATCTAGGATCCTGATAGTTAAAATAATAAAAGAAAAGGAGGCTTATGTAAGTATGAAGTTTTTGATCGGTACCAGGCAACATGAAAGTGGCGACTTTTCTTTTACAGTTGAGTATTATAAATTACATAATAAGACAGAAAGCTTGTCGTCCAGTTATGGAATATCGATTCAAAAAAAGTATTACATAAGTGGAAATGAAGTAGAAAGTCAATTTGAGATGGAAACTTTTCAGGCTATTACAGAAGATGAAGACGAAATTACTGAAATTCTGGATAAGCTGATAGGTGGCTTCGTGACGCCTTGTCAAGCTGTTGAAGTCATTGATATTATCATTGATAAAGTATGTAGTTGATTTAATTCTAGCTGGTCATCTCTTGTCATTAACGTAAATTCTCTTATTGCCTGTCTAATTATAGAGCGGCTTATTTGTGAAGCATTATTTGCGCTATGAGGAACTGGACTTCGCGCACTTTTAAATCATTTTTATGTTTTATGTTTATATTTTATTACAGGACATAAGGCTAAATATTTTATTGATTGTTTTCTCTTAATAGTTTCTTTTTAATCGTATAAATATAACGTGGCTATTTATTACATAACTGTAAAAATATAATTATTATGAAAACACATAATAACAATTATCTGTGTTTATAATATGATTGTACCACCACTATATTTAACAAGATTTTAAGGAGGACTTAATGATGAATAATAATCAAACTGGTAGAACAGCTGTGCCTGAAGCGCGTGCAGCATTAGACAAATTCAAATATGAAGTAGCGAGTGAAATAGGAGTGCCTTTAAAACAAGGTTATAATGGCGATCTTACTTCAGCTCAAAACGGTTATGTAGGCGGATATATGGTTAAGAAAATGATTGAAGCTCAAGAAAGACAAATGGCTAACAGTCAAGGTTCTCAAAACATGACTAATATGTAATTAACATATTAATGATTCCACATATCTAAATGATTTATAACCACTTTTAAAAAAACTCCTGTTTAAATATTTCTTGTATTTAGACGGGAGTTTTCCCTTTCTTATCTTAACATATGGCTATATACTCACCGGACTTATTATTAAAGCAGAAATAAGTACGGTGAGTATATTAAGGTTATAAGATAAATATAATTGTTGAGTATTATTGCTCCATCTGTTTGCCCAAAAACCCTGCAGCAGTTTGAGCCAGCTTTCCTTCCACTTCGCCCATCTTCTTATCCATCGATAGAAAAACAATTGCGCCAAGTACATCCCCTTCAGAAATAATAGGAGTTATAAGTTCGTTATTATACAAATCTTCTATATCATTTTCAATAATAGGCACAAAATTACTGTCTTGCCTTGATGCTACTACTGTATTTCTGCTGTTTAGACATTTTTCCATTTCAGGACTAATGTGTTTTTCAAAGAACTCTTTTTTGCCTCCGCCAGAAACAGCTATTATCTGATCCTTGTCAACCACGCAAGTAATATGACCTACGGATTTTGCCAAAGACTCAGCATACTCCTTTGCAAAAGCACCAAGCTCTCCGATGGGAGAATATTTCTTTAATATAATTTCGCCCTCTCTATCAGTAAAAATTTCAAGAGGATCGCCTTCTCTTATTCTTAATGTTCTCCTAATTTCTTTAGGAATAACTACCCTTCCCAAATCGTCTATCCTTCTAACTATGCCAGTCGCTTTCAAATAAAGTCCTCCTATCAGATAGCTTTCTGTAATCGAATTTAGTATAATACCCTAAGCTTTCATTTATTCATAAAGTATAAAAAAACTGCTATTTATTCCCTTACTTTTTGTATTCGGAATTAAAAGATATGAACCATGCCAAAGTTGAATTTGCGGTAAAATAATCAGACTTTTGAGGATTCTAGGCTATAGCAATTATTTTCACGACCAAAACCCGGTGAATCATTGGGCTCTAAGGTTTTCATTTTATAAACTCAAATGCTTACTTATTGTTACTGTTCTTGACATTTGAGTCAAAACTTGTAATTGCTATATTTAACAATAATTCCGTTATATAGATATTATTTGCAATACTTAACAAAAAATGCATACAACAGACGGTAAAATCTGCTATATGCATTAGTTTAAATATTTTCGATTAGTTTTTTAGTGGCTATCTCAGGCTTTAATGAATTAATATAGGAGCTTGTTGAAACCTCGTATCCTGCCATGTTCCCACGTCTTGGGATAATCTGGATATGCCAGTGGTTAAGATGGTTATATTTATCTTTTCCCATCTCCATTAAACAAATATTATATTCAGGGGTTTTCATTATCTTCGAAATTGAATTTAAAACATTTTTAAACACCGACGCTAAAGTTGCCAATTCGTTATCACTTAACATGGTGATAGAATGTACATGTCTTTTAGGCAAAATCCAGGTTTCATATGTAAACCTTGAAGCGAATGGGTTAATTGCGACAATTAAATCATCTTCATATATTATTCTTTCATTACGCGATAATTCTTCCTTTAACATATCACAGTATAAACAATGACCTGTTGATGTATTATGATTATAAAGGCTTGAAAGTACCATGGTCTGATATAGCGGAAGGAACGGCGAGGCAATGACTTGCCAGTGGGAATGCTGTTTTGAAGCTCCTCCGCTAAGCCCTGTATTTTTAAAAACTTGTATATGATTTACACAATCTTCTTTCATTAGACCTTCATAACGCCAAGAGATAGTTTTGAATATGGTAAAAAGTTTCTCTTGATCAAAATCATGCAATTGTAAATTATGCAAAGGCGTATCTATAATAACATCATGAAAACCAAATCCTGGTGAGGAAATAAAAAAATTGTCTGTTTTTAGATTAACCGAATCCTCTGTAAGTGCAGGGTAAAGGTTTTTGATGATTTTTATATCCCAATCACCGTTTCCGTCTTTAAGCTCATAAATGGTATCAGCTGCCATGCCTTCGTTGCCCTTGCAAAAAGGGCATTTAGTTGAATATTCTTCGTTTGAAAACTCGGTTGTAAAAAGTTTGAAGTCGGAGGGCCTGTTGTTTCTTTCTTCTGCAACATAAACTAAACTTCCAGAGAATATATCTCTTCTTATTTCCGGCATATCTATTCTCCTGTCTGTTCTATAACTTCATTATGCTTAACTTTAAACACCTTGCCAATGTTAACAAAAGGATTATCTATAATAGGGTTTATTGCGCCTAAGACCTTGTTTTGCCCTGATAGCACAGTGTTTTTTCTATAGGCTATGCTAACGCAGTAGATCTCGTTTGCAAACAATTTTTGAAAGTTTGAAGCAGCCTTTGAAAATTCTGTTTCATCGTTCAAACTGCCTAGTAAATTAAGAGCACTGTCTAAATTGATGTCTCTAACTCGCATAACATTTCCTTCAGAGGGTGTGCTTGATGAATGAAATGCAAATGCAAAGTCAGGAGCTAATGAAAACGTATAACCACCTACAAACATATCAAAGTTGCCTGAATTTAAGTCCTGTTTATACTCATCAAAGGGCTTTATAACCACCTTAGTTCTAATACCTATTTTATTAAATTCTTCGGATATTATTTTGGCAATATTTACACGTAATTCGTTTTCTTGGTTAGCTAATATTGAAAGTTCCTTTAAATCAGGAAATTGCTTTATAAGTTCTTTTGCTGTATTAGTGTTATATTCAGGGCTGAAACTCTCTTTTTCATAATACCAGCAAAGAGGATTTACAGGAGTTTCTGCTGAAACAGCCGTTCCTAAATAAACACTGTCAATAATATCTTTTTTCGGTACTAAATGAGCAGTAGCCTTTCTGAAATTATGATTAACAAAAGGTTCTTCCGACAAATTAAAACCTAAGAACTCAAACTCGCTGGTAGGTTGCCATGAAATTATGGATTGTTTTGTGGTACTGTACTTTCGCCAGTCAACAATTGACACAGCAACTATATCCTGTAAGTTTTGCTCATAGGAAAAAATATCAGTAAAAATATCAGGGGTTATTTGCGCATTTACAGTATCAACATTGGGCCTGCCTTTAATAACAGAATCAGTAGCACTAAGCACTACTTTTTTCATAGGTTCAAGTTCCTTAAAAGCAAACTGTCCGTTTCCCACAGGTTTCATAGCAGTAGACGATTCAGACATCCTACCGCTGTAATAATGAGCAGGGATTATAGGCAATGAAAGAGAATATAATGCCCCTGAATAAGGCTTAACATAAGTAATAACTACAGTATAACTGTTGCTTTTGTTTACAGAAAGTATATTCTTGTATCGGTTTTTGTAAATTGAATTTTCCGGAGCTTTTTGAATTTCCGAGAAAGTAAACAAAACGTCGTCTGCTGTGAATTTCGTTCCGTCATGCCAGATTACATCATCTCTAAGGTTGAGCGTAAGGCTTAAATTATCCTGTGAAAATGTCCAGCTTTTTGCCAAAGCAGGAACAGGCTTTAAAGTTTGATCCAACTCCACAAGTGGTTCAAAAACAAGTCTGAGCAATTGGTCGATGGATTTTTGCTCATTTAAAATAGGGTTTAAAGTAATGGGATTTCTGATCCCAATATTGATTTCTCCACCTGTAACAGCTTTATCGCTTATATTAATTGGAGGAGTTTCTTCTGAAACTTCAAGTTCCTCGTTAGCGGTAGGCTCAGTTTCATTACTAACAGGCTTAGCACATCCGCTGAACAGTAAAAAAATAGCTATTATTATTAAAAAAATTCTTTTGTGCATAATATCTCCTTTGTTTTGCACATTACAATTTTATTTTATCCAAAATCTTATAAACTTGCCTCGTATACTTGACTTTCATTAAATAAGACTCTGTTTCCTTAAAAGGTATTTTAAACAGGGTTTGACCGTCATTGGAATATTCACTATTGCGAAGCCATCTTGAAACATTTCCGCTGCCTGCATTATATGCAGAAAGCACCAATTCCAGATTATTCTCGTATTGATTCATTAGCTTTCTTAAATACCAACAACCAATTAGGATGTTTGTTTCAGGATCAAATAACTGTTCAGAGTCAAAAAAATCAATTCCAAGTTCTGCTGCTGCCCATTCCCCTGTCTGATCGGTTATTTGCATTAGTCCTTTAGCGTTTTTAGGAGAAACAGCCAGACGATTAAAACTGCTTTCAGTTTTTATAATTGCATTTACAAGAGCCGGGTCAAGCTCATACATTTTGGAATATTTAGTAACATATGTTTCGTAATCTCTTGGGAATATGTATTTAACCGCCGCTATTCCCCCCGTAAAAAATACAATTAAAAAGATTAATAATATCAAAAAAAACTTATGAGATTTTTTGCCGCGTTTAGGCATTTCCACTAAAGCCTCCAGCCAGAAAAGTTTTGATTTGTTTTTCTAAAGATTCAGTATCACCGCTGTTGTCAATTACATGAGTTGCAAATTTAATCATTTCTTCGTCGCTCATTTGTGAGTTAATTCTGTTTAAAGCGTCTTGATATGTGGAAGAATCTCTTTCCATAACGCGTTTAATCCGTTGTTCTTTGTCAGCAGTTACAATCCAAAGTTCGTGGGTTTTTTTAATCAGACCGGCTTCTATGAGTTTTATTGCTTCAATAATAATAAATTTAATATCAGGGTCTGAATTAAAGGCTTCTATCTTTTTATCTATTTCCAGATCAACAGATTTATGAGTAATATCCTCAAGAACCTTTAGTTTATCAGGATTAGAAAATACAATCTCCCCAAGCTTTTTTCTGATTATCTGTCCATCTTTATCTAAATAATCACCCGAAATTCTGTCTATTATTTTGGTATATGCAAGGGTTCCTTTAAGTATTACCGAATGTGCAAGCTTATCACAGTCAATAGCTCCAGCACCCATGTCTTTAAGAATTTTGCAGACGGTACTTTTTCCGCTGGCAATTCCACCTGTTAAGCCAATGATTTTTTTATTTTGCATTGTACCAAGAATCTCCTTCATGTATGTCCACCTCCAAAGGAAGCAATAGTTTAACAGCATTTTGCATTTCATTTTTCATAAGCTCACTTACTGCTTCTTTATGGGTTTTTGGCGCAAGAACCAATAATTCATCATGAACTTGAAGTATTAACCTGCTTTCCTTGGATACTCCGCTTAATTTTTTATGCAAGTTAAGCATTGCAATCTTTATTATATCGGCCGCAGTTCCCTGAATGGGCATGTTCATTGCGGCACGTTCGCCAAAGGATCTAACTGCAAAGTTGGAGGAAAACAGCTCTGGCATTGGCCTTTTTCTGTTGAAAATGGTTTTTGCATAACCTGTTGCTTTTGCTTCTTCAACAGACCTGTCTAGGTAAGTTTTTATTTTGGGATAGGTATTGAAATAACTGTCTATATAACGCTGAGCCTCTTTTGTGGTAACCCCTATATCTTTTGAAAGGCTAAATGCGCTAATACCATAAACAATTCCAAAATTAACTGCCTTGGCGTTGCTTCTTTGCTCACTTGTAACATCATCGTAAGTTGTGTTGTAAACTTGACTTGCTGTAAGCCTGTGAATATCAAGTCCGTTTATAAAGCCGTTTATTAAAGTATCATCGCCTGATATATGGGCAAGCACCCTGAGTTCTATTTGGGAATAGTCCCCGTCAAGAAAAATTAACTCTTCACTGTCTGGTATAAAAATCTTTCTTAGATTTCTGCCTATTTCCGTGCGGATAGGAATGTTTTGCAAGTTAGGTTCTGTGCTTGATAAACGACCTGTTGCAGCAATGGTTTGATTAAAAGTGGTATAAATTTTTCCTGTTTCCGGTGAGGTTACATTTAATAACCCGTCAACATAAGTAGACTTTAATTTAGTCATGGTTCTGTAGTCCAAAATCTTGTTTATAATTGGATGCTTGTCTTTTAAGCCGTCTAATACGTCTGCATCGGTTGAATATCCGGTCTTTGTTTTCTTTGTAGCTTTTAGACCCAATCTTTCAAAAAGAATTTCTCCAAGCTGCTTAGGGGACAAAATGTTAAATTTACAGTCCGCAAGATCGTAAATTTCCTTGGTCAGCAGATCGATATGCTTATCCAAGTCGTTGCCGAATTCAATAAGCTTTTCTTTGTGAACTTTTATTCCGGCAACTTCCATGTCTAAAAGCACATAAATTAAGGGTAATTCAATCTCATAGTATAGCTGGGTTTGTTCACGCTCTTTAAGCAAGTTTTCCATAACAGGATATAAATTTAAAGAAAGCATTGCTTCGTTTACACAGAAATTAAGCCTATTATTGTTTTCAAGCTCAAAATACTTAATCCTGCTTTTTCCTTTACCAAATACCGAATCAAATGAAGGGTGAGTTTCGTTTAAATATTCCATTGCAATAGAATCTAATGTGAAGCCGCTTTTGGTAGGGTTTAGTAAGTAAGCAGCCAGCATAATGTCAAAGGCAACAGTTACATTTGTTATACCATAACTAAGAAGAGCTTTCAAAGAATTCTTTGCATTATGAGTAATCAGGCTAATCTCTTTATTATTAAAGATTTCTTTTAAACCGTCTACACAGGTCTCAATTATAAAGTCCCCTTCAAACTCAAGCAAATAACCTTCAAAATTTTGGGTTAAGAAGCTTATTGCATTAATAGTTTGATTTTCTTCATATATCATATAGGAAATTAAATTTTCCTTTTTCATTTCATTAATAAATTCAGAAAATGATTCTCGGTCTATTAGCTTAGATTTTAATGTAGTATTTACTATAGAAGAATCTTTTTCAATTACAGAAGGATTTTCCAAAAACGAAAGCTTTTCAATAATAGTCTTAAACTCCAACTTTTTTAGTAATTCAAGGCCATCACTATTCATTTCCGTAGGAATTCTGCACTGGTTAGGTTCAAAATTTATAGGAATGTCTAATGATATTGTGGCAAGTTCTTTGCTAAGAACTGCAAGGTCACGGTAGGTGTTAAGGTTTTCAGACGCTTTCTTTGGTTTAATATTAATATAATTATCAATTGCATTTTCAATTGTTTTGTAGTCGGTGATTATTTTGATTGCAGTCTTTTCCCCAATTCCAGGCACTCCGGGAATGTTGTCGGATGAATCACCCATAAGTGCTTTTACATCAATAAACTCCAAAGGTGTTACACCAAAAATATCAATTACATCAGAAGCAAGATAATCAATAGTTTCAGCTTTGCCGTCCTTGGTTTTTGGGATTCTAATTTTAATTTTATCTGATGCAACTTGCAACAAATCCCTGTCTCCTGAAACAATTACAACCTCAAAGTTCATGTTTTCAGCGGTCTTGCCTAAAGTACCCAAAATATCATCTGCTTCAAAGCCTTTTAGTTCGTAGCGCATTATACCAAGCTTATCAAGGAGATCTTTTAGCAATTGCATTTGAGGTCTAAGCTCACCGGGCATTTCTTTTCTGGTACCCTTGTATGAATCCAGTAGATTATGCCTAAAAGTAGGGTGATGCAAGTCAAAAGCAACGGCTAAATGGCTAGGGGTTTCTTCTTTTACAATCTTTATTAAGGTGTTCATGAACCCGAAAACACCATTTACATAAATACCTTCTTTAGTTGTTAATAATGGGTTTGCATAGAAAGCCCTGTTTATAATGCTGTTTCCGTCGATTAGTACAATTTTATCACCCAATATTAATCCCGTCCAATCTTTAATCTAATATCTTTATTCTCTCCAATGCCGGAAGAGATTATTATTTTGTTTTCTGTTGTGACAAAAACCGCTTCAAATTGCTCCAGGCTTTCTATTAACTCAAGACCTTTTTCAAGACCCATCACCATACACCCCGTAGCAAGAGCATCGCAATCCGCAGCGTAATCACCTATTATTGTTACGGACAAAAGATCATTCTCTGTTGGAGAACCCGTTTGGGGTGAAATTATATGATGATAAATCTTGTTGTTATATTCAAAATAGCGCTGGTAAACCCCTGATGTAACAATGGATTTGTCTGATTTAACAGATAAAGTTGCAAGTGCTGATTTGTCGTCTTTAAAAGGCTTTCGTATTCCAACATTCCAAAAATCACCTGTTGGTTTTTGACCTATTAATGTAATGCTACCGCCAAAATCCAGAATCGCTGATTCAACGCCTTCATCTCTCAAATACATTGCAGTCTTGTCAGCAATGTAACCCTTAGCAATTGCTCCTAGGTCTAAAGAACTTCCATTAATTGTTTTTACTGTATTGCCCTCAATAATAATGTTGTAACTTGAAATTGTTTTCAAAGCATTTAAAATTTTATCATCGGAGGGAGGAACATTAATATTTTTAAAATCCCATAAATCACTTAAAGCACCAATTGTAATATCAAAAGCACCATTTGTAAGTTTCATGTACTTATTAGATAAATTAAGTAGCTTTATCGTTTCATCGGAAACTTCAACAGGGTTTCCTTTTGATTGGTTAATCTTATAAACGTCAGATGAAATAATTTTCTTACTTAATATATTTTCAAATTCTCTGCAAAGAGTTTCAGAGTTTTCAAGTAGATTTTCTTGATCGTTCTGTAAACTGTATACGGACACAGAACAAAAAGTGTCCATTGCAAAAAACGATTTGGTGAAAAGTTTTTGTTCCGAACAGGAGCTAAGTATTGATACAGAAAGTAGTAAAGGTAAAAAAGCTAGACCTATTTTTCTCATTAGTTAACCTTTCTAAATAAATGTAATGGAATAAGAATATCTTATCATAAAACTAATTGCAAGTCAGTACAATATATAAAACAAAAATATTCATAAAGATAAGAATATAAAAACTTAATTCAAAATTGAATTTGGCGAAATTGAAAAGCCGCAAAGGGTTTTGCAAACCTAGAAGTCACATTAATTTTAATTAAATTGGGGGGCAATTATGCAAAAAGTTATGGAACGAATTCAAAAAAATAAATCAGAGCGTTCACCTGCAGTTAATCTAATGTTTGGAATGTGGGCAGCTTATGCAATTACCGCAATCATATTTATTGCTTATGCGCTTTTGCTAACTTATACGGGGGTTACAGAAAAGAATTTACAGCTTGTTGTAATACTCACCACAGTTTTGTCTGTTGCAGTTGCAGGGTTTGACGCTGCTAAAGGAGCTAAAGAAAAAGGTTGGATGTGGGGAATGTTAGCAGGAGTTGGTTATGCACTAACTCTGATAATTATCAATTGTGTAATAAATAAAAGTTTTTCCCTTGGAGGAAGTGCAATAACTATATTACTGATTTCAATGGCAGCAGGAACTCTTGGCGGTATGTTTGGTATTAATACTAAAAAATAAAAACTTTTTTTAAATGTCTGTATCCTTTTTTACAGGCATTTTTTTATTTTAATAAAACTTGAAAACAAGCTCAATAAGAGGGTTTTTGCAATATTATACTATAAAATTAAAAAAAGTTTAAAAAAGGTGTTGACAATTAAAACCCCATATGCTAAGATACATATCACTGTCGCAGGAAACAAAAGGAAAGAAAAAGACAGGGAGAAGGCAAGAGAAGGACATTGAAAACTAAACAGAAAGAAACCAAAAAACCCAAAACTTTGAGAAGTAA
>CAZTAY010000070.1:0-14740 GCA_964611655.1 uncultured Eubacteriales bacterium | reverse complement strand
ATTAGCTGTTGATACCCCTGAGTCCCTAATAGTATTTTCCAATCTTTCCTTTTCCTCCATTTGGATATTTACAAAATTATTGTATATCCTAAACAGAGATTGAGAATCCTCCAAAACATCAATACAGCTTAAAAACTGCTTTATATCTGCAATTGATAATTGGGATTTCAAATGAAAGATAAGTATTAAAATAATAATATGCTCTTTTGAGTATTTCTTTTTCTTCGGCGCAGGAAAGAGCTTGTCCTTGGCATAGTTATTAATCATTGTTTTGGTAATGATCTTGTCGTCATGCCTTCTTTTATACTCATTTAATTTAAGCTCAATAAAAGTAGTAACCTGATCGGCATAAAGTTCAATTGAAGGAATATCAGACAACTCCACCTGACCAAGCTTTTCAATTTCCTGAATAATCTGATTAATATCAATATCGGATGAACTCATAAATATTTCCTCGCTTAGAGTTATTCCATGTTTGACTTGTCATTTAAGACCGAAAACCTAGGTCTATTGTACGTTTTAGGTATAGATAAATTTTTTAAGTCAAAAGGATTAACTATAATAGTAATACTATTACTATACATGATTGTGGCGTATTTTGCAAATATTTGTGTTCTTAGGCTAAAAATTATTTCATATTATGTATTGCAATGCATATCATTATATGATATATTATTAATAACATTATAAGTAGTTTTTAAAACTAGATAAGGAGGTGCGTTATGATACGCAAAATTCAAGAACCTATTTCTGTATTAACACATTTTATAGGATTTTTGTTTTCAATACCGCTTCTAATATTCTTTATTCAATATTCAAAGGTTGCAACAGTCTCACATATGATTGCCATGTCGGTATTTGGTGCAGCACTAATCCTCCTTTACGGCGCAAGCACATTGTATCACCTTATACCAAAAGAGCATTGTAAAAAAACGCTGTTTAGAAGAATTGACCACATGATGATTTTCGTTCTAATAGCTGGGACATATACTCCTGTTTGCCTGATTGTATTAGAGGGTGTTTGGGGATATAGCTTGTTGTGCATAATCTGGTTTACTGCCATAGTAGGCATAATTCTAAAAGCCTTTTGGATTAACGCTCCAAGGTTCGTCTCAACAGCAATCTATATTATAATGGGCTGGCTTGTTATATTTGCGTTTTATCCTCTTGTTAATTCTGTTTCTTTAAGCGGAGTTATGCTTCTTGTTTCCGGTGGGGTTATTTATACTCTAGGAGCAGTTATATATGCACTTAAATGGCCTAAATTTAACCTTAAGTTGTTTGGATTCCATGAGATATTCCATATATTTGTTATGGGAGGTTCCGCACTTCATATATTGTTTATGTTTATGTATGTATTATAATTCTCTGTTATAAATATTGTTGCCTTTTGAATCTATTGCAACAAACACAGGAAAATCAACGACTTCAAGTTTCCTTATTGCTTCTGTTCCCAAATCATCAAAAGCAATGACCCTGGAGTCTTTGACACATTCAGCAATCAAAGCCGCCGCCCCTCCAATTGCCGCAAAGTAAACGCCGTTAAAATCCTTAATGGCGTTTATTACGTTTTCATTCCTAGTTCCCTTACCAATCATTACCTTTAATCCTTTTTTTATAAGCAAATGCGAATATGCGTCCATTCTGCCGCTTGTGGTTGGTCCAACAGAGCCAATAACCTCGCCCTCCCTGTTAGGGCATGGACCTGCATAATATACCGCCTGTCCGTTAAAATCAAAGGGCATTTCCTTTCCATCTTCCAGATACTCCGTCAGTCTTTTATGCGCTGCGTCCCTTGCAGTGTAAACAGCACCTGAAATAAACACCTTATCCCCTGCCCTAAGACTTGATATATCTTCATCTTTAAATGGTGTATGTAGATGTATTGTTTTATTCAATTTGTTTCCTCCTAAAGTGTTACTTCACCATGCCTTGTAACATGGCAGCCTATATTAACAGCAACCGGCAGTCCGGCAATATGTGTAGGATACGTATTTATATGAACGTCCAAAGCAGTTGTGATTCCCCCTAAACCGGCAGGACCTATTCCAAGTTTGTTAATCTCAAACAATAATTCTTTTTCAACATCAGCCCAGAAAATGTTCTCATTTCTTTCGCCAACCTTTTTTAGAAGAGCTTGTTTGGACATTAGCGCTGCCTTATCCATAGTACCCCCTACTCCTACACCTACAATAATAGGAGGGCATGGGTTTGAGTCCGCTTTTTTTACAGTATCTATAACAAAGCTTTTAACCCCTTCCAAGCCATCAGAGGGCTTTAACATTGAAAGCGCACTCATATTTTCGCTTCCAAATCCTTTTGGGGCAACAGTTATTTTAATGTCATTGCCCTCAACTATTTCATAGTAAATTATTGCAGGAGTATTGTCATTAGTGTTTTTTCTATGGATAGGATCTGCAACTACAGATTTCCTTAAATACCCTTCATTATATCCTTTTGCCACACCGTCATTTATTGCTTGTTTAATTGAACCGTTTATAATCCTTGCGTCTTGACCAATCTCAACAAATACAACTGCCATGCCTGTGTCCTGACAGATTGGTATTTGCTTTTTCTTGGCTACTTGAGTATTTTTTATCAGATCATTTAAAACTTCTTTAGCTAATGAATTTGATTCCATTTCCAAACCTGATTTAAATGACTGAAGAATATCTTCTGCCACAAAGTAATTAACGTCCATACATAATTTTGCGACTGCATTTTTAATATCATTTGCTTCTATCTCTTTTAATGCCATTTTTAAACCTTCTTTCAAAATTCAAGTAAATATGTATGTATTATAACAGAAAAACTGTATTTCTTGACAAAAAACAGTCAATAAAATAGAATATATAGCAATCCTACTTTATATTGACATAATTTTATTTAAATAAAGGGAATTTTCTAAGGGTTGCTTCTGCTATTAGTTCTCTATAATAACCCACTATATCAATGTCAATTGCGTTGGTAATTATTAAAGAATACCTCTGTCAGTTGAATTTCGTGTTTTTAAGAAGGAATAAGATATGAATTTAAACAAAGCAGCTCTCGTAAGCGTTGGTTGTAAGGTGAGTCAATATGATGCCCAGACAGTTTCTCAGTCCCTTATCGATTCAGGGTATGAAATTGTGGATTTCAGCCAAAAAGCTGATGTATACATAATATCCACTTGTTCTGTTACCAATGTTGGGGACAAAAAATCACGCAAGCTTATTAACAGAGCTAGAAACCAAAGCCATGAGGCTATTGTTATTGTAATGGGTTGTTATTCTCAAACAAATCCCAATGAGGTTATAAATATACCAGGAGTTGACATTGTGGTTGGCACAAAAGGCCTTAACCAGATTGTTACTCTAATTGAATCATATAGAAATAACAAACATGAACGCAAACCACTTCTAAAAGTTGATGATATATCAGAAAATGTTTTATTCGAAGAGAACGGCTTAAAACAGGCGTTTAAAGACAGAACCAGAGCATATGTAAAAATACAGGACGGCTGTGAACAGTTTTGTTCATATTGTATTGTTCCTTACGCAAGAGGTGCAGTAAAAAGTCGTGCTGCCGATAATATAAAAACCGAACTGCTAAATCTGGCAAACAGTGACGTAAAAGAAATTGTTCTGACAGGTATACATTTGGCTTCATACGGAAATGATTTTAATAATAAAATATCGTTGATTGATGTTATTAAAATGACGAACGAAATTGAAGGAATTAAACGAATAAGATTGGGTTCTCTTGAACCTGGAATTGTTGATGAGAAATTTTTAGAAAGTCTTAGTGGCACATCAAAGTTTTGCCCATATTTTCATCTGTCTTTGCAATCTGGCTGTAATAAGACTTTAAAGGAAATGAACCGTAAATATACTGTAGAAAAGTATAAAAAATCTGTTGATTTAATTTATAATTATTTTCCTCATTCAGCAGTATGGACTGATGTTATAACAGGATTTCCCGGGGAAAACCAAGCCGATTTCAATGAAAGTAAATCTTTTATTAAGGAATCAGGTATAAGAAAAATTCATGTATTCCCTTATTCACCGAAAAAGGGAACTCCGGCAGCAAGTTATCCAAACCAGATTGAAACATTTACCAAGAACGAAAGAGCAAGAGAGTTAAGGGAATTGAGCAGTGAACTGTATCAAAATTTCTTAGAAATGAATCTTGGAAGAAATGCACCTGTGTTATTTGAACGTGCAAATGAAGATGGTTTTTTAGGGTATACAGATAATTATATAGAGGTTGCAGTAACATCAGATGATAAGTCATTAATAAACTCAATCAAAGACATTAAACTGGATTGCCTTTTAAATAATGAAACAGTGAAAGGAATAATTTGAAGTTTTCTATTTTATTCCAAATAGTAATTGCAAAAATTACGGTTTTGTATTATGATTATTCTGATGTCTTGTTCGGATTATAATTAATCTTGGCTTGGAGGTGAGACGTTTGAGCAATGAGAACGTGGACAACCAAAACACAATATTTGGAACGACTAAAATTGAAAATCAAGATAAATCGGATGCAAAGACTATACTCTTTTCCGTTTATGAGTCTTTAAAAGAAAAAGGTTACAATCCTGTTAACCAGATTGTTGGTTACATCCTCTCCGGCGATCCGACATATATCACAAGCTATAACAATGCAAGAAGCTTAATAAGAAAGCTTGAACGAGATGAGCTGCTTGAAGAGATCGTGAATTACTATTTGAATGAGCGTTAAGAAGCTTTTATTTAGGTTTTTATAATTTCACTGGTATCGGGGTGTTTTATGCGGGCTATTGGACTTGATTACGGTGAAAAGAAAATTGGTGTTGCCGTTAGTGATGCTCTTGGATATACAGCATCGGGAATTGCTGTTATTCAAAGAAAACCAAACGAGAGTACTTTGCAAAGCCTTAATAAATTAAAAGAAATAGTTGAGCAATATGAAGCGGAACTGTTTGTTCTTGGACTTCCCAAAAACATGAACAATACGCTTGGCAAAAGAGCCGAAGAAACTATGGCATTTAAAAAGGTTTTAGAAGATGCTTTTAAAATACCTGTTATACTTTGGGATGAAAGATTATCATCCGTTTCTGCCGAAAGAGTTTTAATTGAAGCTGATTTGAGCCGAAAGAAACGAAAAAATATAATTGATAAAATAGCTGCTGCTTTTATCTTGCAGAACTATTTGGATTTTCAAGGTAGATAGCAATAGTAAATTTGAAATTTGCACAATTAAGGAGGCGGTACTATGTCTGATAAGTTCGAAGATTTTGAGGATATTTTGGACGATACAGTAGAAGCATTTGATGTTTTAGTATTGACAGACGAAGAAACAGGAGAAGACATTGAACTGGTAGTTATTGACAGAGTTGTTCAGGGTGATGAGCATTATTTATTAGTGGTTGAGGCAAACGATCTTGACAATGAAGAGTCTGCTGCTTCAATCGTAAAAGAGATTGCTTTAAGTGACGGCGAATTCTCATATGAGATATTAGAAGATGACGAAGAGTTTGATAAGATTTCTCAGTTATTCAGTGATACGGATGATTTTGAAATAAAATAGTTTATACTTGTGCGTTTGTCAACAGCCTTCTGCCAGGCCTCATTAATTGTGTTTGAAAATGCAATTTCCCATCTGGAAATTGTTCTAACTGAAAAATTGGAGGTGCCGTATTGGCAGGAAAGAAATCAAAAGTAAAAGTAATATCATTAGGCGGACTAAATGAAATAGGGAAAAATATAACGGTATTTGAATCGGCTAACGACATAATAGTAGTTGATTGCGGAGTAGCATTTCCTGAGGATGATATGCTGGGGATTGACCTTGTAATTCCCGATATGAGTTATTTGGTGAAAAATGCAACTAAGATAAGAGGCGTCTTTTTGACGCACGGACACGAAGATCACATAGGCTCTGTACCATATCTTCTTAAGCAAATAAACGTTCCTATTTTTGGAACAAAACTTACCCTTGGGCTACTTAGCAATAAACTAAAAGAGCATAATTTATTAAGTACGGCTAATCTCAATCATGTTGCAATAGGTGAAACGGTTGTTGCCGGAAAATTTAAGGTGGAGTTTATTAGAACCAGCCACAGTATTGCTGATTCTGCTGCTCTGGCTATTTATACAGATGTAGGTGTAATTTTTCATTCCGGTGACTTTAAAGTTGACTTCACGCCTATTGACGGCGAAATGATAGATCTACAAAGATATGCAGAAATAGGCAAAAAAGGTGTAAGGCTATTGCTTTGTGAAAGCACAAACGTTGAGCGACAAGGTTATACAATGTCCGAAAAAACAATTGGCGGTGTTTTTGATGAAATTTTTGAACAATCGCCTAAACAAAGAATCATGGTTGCAACCTTCTCTTCAAACATCCACAGAATTCAGCAGGTTATTGAAAGCAGCCGTAAACATAACAGAAAAGTTGCCATTATTGGCAGAAGCATGATAAATGCTGTTAAAACTGCAACAGAGCTTGGTTATCTACATGCTCCAAGCAATATTATAATTGATATTTCGGATATGAAAAACTATCCTGATGAACAAATAGTAATTATTACAACAGGCAGTCAAGGCGAGTCTATGGCAGCATTGTCAAGAATTGCTTTTTCTGAACACAGACAGATTGAAATTAAGGAAGGCGATAAAATTGTAATAAGTGCCTCTCCTATTCCCGGAAACGAAAAAACTGTTTTTAAAGTTATAAATGAATTGTTTAGAAAAGGTGCAGATGTAATTTATGAAACATTAACAGAAACCCACGTTTCTGGTCATGCTATGCAAGAAGAACTAAAACTCATTCACTCTCTTATTAAGCCAGATTATTTTATGCCTGTTCATGGCGAATACAGACATTTAAAACAACACAAGGAACTTGCAGTGTCATTGGGGATGGACGGTGATGATATTTTTATTATGCGTCCTGGAGAAGTTCTGGAACTTACTAAAGATTCCTGTAAAGTTACTGGTGAAACCATTCCAAGCGGTCAAATTTTGGTTGACGGTTTAGGAATCGGTGATGTTGGAAACATTGTTTTAAGGGATAGAAAGCATTTGTCTCAAGACGGACTTATGGTGGTCGTTATTACTATTGACGGTCATGACGGTCAAGTTGTTGCAGGTCCCGATATTATTTCAAGAGGTTTTGTTTATGTCAGGGAATCAGAACAATTAATGGACGAAGCCAGATCGGTTGTTAAAAATTCACTGCTTAACTGTGAACGCAAACGTATTACAGAATGGTCTTATATAAAATCATTAGTGAAAGATGTTCTTAAAGATTTCTTATGGCAAAAAACAAAAAGAAGTCCTATGATCTTACCGATCATTATGGAGGTCTGATATTGTGACTGATGCATTACTTAATATGGCAAAGACTCTGAATAAAGAGATAATGTTAAGTGATATTTATAAGCAATATATTGAATCTAAAAAAAAAGTAGATTCTAATCCGTCTTACAAAGACATGATCGAAAAATTAAGATCTGAACAGAATGTGTTTGAATTAAAGAAACTAAATTCTGAATATATTGATTCTGGAGAAGAATTCTCGTTCTTGAATATGTATTCAGATATTTCTATCATACCTGAATGTAGGGCATATTTATTAAACGAAGTAAGATTACTTAAATTATTAAGTGGCATTTGTAATGAAATATTTAACGAAATAGATATCGAAGTAAATTTATAGTTTAGACGGGCGGATGAGTTTACCGCCCGTTTTTTGCAGCATAGCGGTTTGCCGCTTTAGGAGGAAAAAATGGACAATATACAATGGTATCCCGGACATATGGCAAAAATGAAACGGGAACTAAATGAAAAATTAAATCTTGTGGACATAATAATAGAGTTATTGGACGCAAGGATACCCTATAGCAGCAAAAACCCCGAAATTGATCTGCTTTCCAAGAACAAAAAAAGGATTATTATTTTAAACAAAAGTGATCTAGCTGATAATGAGTCAAATAAATTATGGGAGAAATATTATTTAAGCAAGCCCGGGTTTGCCGTAATAAAGGCAGATTCTGTAAAAGGAATTGGTATTTCTCAAACCTATGATATTTCCAGGCAACTTATGAAAGAAAAGATAGAAGCAAAAAAGAAAAAAGGTGTTTTAAACGTAACCCTAAGAGCAATGGTAGTTGGTATTCCAAATGTAGGTAAATCCACGTTTATAAACCGAATATTAGGAAGAAACCATGCAAAAGCAGAAAATAGACCGGGTGTAACACGTAATAAGCAGTGGATAAAGATTAAAAAGGATTTTGAGCTTATGGACACCCCTGGAATACTTTGGCCAAAATTTGAGGACATTGGCGTTGGTATCAACCTTGCTTTAACCGGTGCTATAAAAGATCAATTACTTGATTTTGAATCCCTATCTTTAAAGCTGATTGAGGCTTTAAAGACTATTAAGCCTGACTGCTTAAAAACTCGCTATAAAATTGATTTTGAGGAGGAAACATCCCCTCTTGATATATTAAACAGCATTGCAGAAGTCAGGGGGCTTTTACTAAAAGAAGGACAAAAGAACCTATTAAGAGCCTCTTCAATTCTCATTGATGAATTTCGCAGCGGCAAGCTAGGTAATATTTCACTTGAAAGACCTGACTTTGAAAGTAACTCTTAGCTAGAAAAGTTCATTGATACAACTGCTGCTGAACAAGCATATCGCTTTTTTAAACACTTTAATACAGAAATAATATGCTATAATAAAATAGCGTGGCGAGGTTTTGTGAAGAAAACTTTACAAATCTCTCGCCCTAACTTTTATTTCTAATCATGCTATTAAACATAATTGAAATTTCCTTAACCTTACTTATTCTCGAAAATTCTTTCAAAATAAATGGATATATTTAATGGCGTTTTCCCATATATTAGTATATAGTGTAGTAATATTTATTCGGGGAGTGGCTCAGTTTGGTAGAGCGCTTGGTTCGGGACTAAGAGGGCGTCGGTTCAAATCCGGTCTCCCCGATTAACCTAGCAATGATTATTAGCGTAAATAGCTTATCGTGTATTTTGTACGGTTATAATATAAACTGTCATTTGTTCGGTAGTTGTGAGGTATAAATCAAACATACATATTACATATTACCTCTTGCTTCATGTTCAGTATTGCATGTCTGTATATAAGCTTATTATAATAAGGATAGCAGAAGCTACCCCTAATAAGTTATGCAATGCAACATTATTAAGGTATAATATGCTATGTATTATAGTAGTTTTTCATTTCGCTCAAAATACCATTTAAAAACATTATTGTTTCGTCTTTACTCGTATTTAGCTGTTCTATAGAGTATTCTCGTCAATTCAATAAATAACAGGTTGCCATGATCTAAATCATTACGCATGTCTTTAACATCATTAAAACCAATCCATCTCTACATGCATTATTTAATTTTATATGTAATCTTTTCTTGACCACTTTATCAAGTGAAATAAAGAATTTTATTTGACTTTTCGTGCGCTTTAAATTACAACTATAGATGTGCGCACAGAAATGAGATGTAATATGGCGCAAAAAAAATTGGGCGTCCACCATCAGAAAAACCTTTAATCACTCTTAAAACAATGACTTTTTTATGAAGTTTTAAGTAACCGTTAATTCTAATTGTTTGTTTTGTTAATCTGTGGGTTATCAGTTAGGTTGAGCAAATAATCAACACTAACTCTATGATATTCCGATAGCTTAATAAGAATTTGCGTAGGTATATCAACATCTCCGCGTTCAGTCATTGTAATGGATAATGCTGCGTTCCACCGAAAGAAGCAGCTTATTTCGGTTGCACAAAAATATGGGCATAAAATAATCTTTCTACACCCATACTCTCATGAGCTTAACCCCATAGAAAAGTTCTTGGCTTTGTTGAAATCTAACCTTCCAAAGTTTCTTGCTTACTTTCTTTTGATGATGCTCTCCATTACTGTTTTACTTGAAATCGACTATACAATTAATTTATGAAGAAAATGAGGTGATAAATTGAGCCCACAAACTGGACATCCTAAAACGAAAATCTAAAAATTACAGTGTTAAAGTTCGCTTTGATGAAACTTAATATAACCTATTGTTGGAGTACCGTAATAAACATAATATAACACGAACATAAGTAAATAAACAAGGGTTGCAACTTTTGATGTCCAATAAAGAAAAAAAGGAAGCGGCGCAATCCCAACAAAAATCCTCGCCACTTCCTCCATAAAGTATAAGTAATTAAAGGGTAGGAGTTCTTGCAAACCCCTAAATTCATAGACAATGTTTTGTGATGTATGCTTTTCAAGGTATATCATTTATTTGAATTTAGCATGGAGTCAACTACATTGTTTATGGCTTGTCTTTGATTTTCATTTAAGAGATTATATTTTTGAATTAGATCAAAGTCTTCTGATATTTCATTTTTAGGTTTAGTTTGTTCTGTTTTACTGTTCTTTAAAAAATAAGTAGCTAGTGTGCTTGTAAGCATGCCTATAGTGCTTATTCCTGTAAGCATAAGAATCATTGCTATAAGCCTACCTATTCCTGTTGTTGGAGAAATATCCCCGTACCCTACAGTAGTTGTAGTAACGAAACTCCACCAAAAAGCATCTTCTAAGCTATTGACAGTTAATCCCTTCTCCGTAAAATAAATTCCTATTGCTCCGAATGTGACAATTGCTGCGCTTACGTATAGAGTATGTATAAAATGATTAGTATCCAACAAAGCCCTTATCTTGCTACCCAATTTAACAATCAGTGCAAAAATCCTAATCATTCTTATAATTTTAAAGAACTTAACAATTCTTAAAAACTTGAACGCTCTAAAGACCTCGTTTATGGGGATGATTGCTATAAAATCAGCTATATGCTCCCTGAAATATCTGCCTTTACTGTCTGCCTTGAAATAGCCTATCCCAAACTCTAAAACAAAAATTAGCCAGATTATTAATTCAATGCCCCAAAGAAAAGGTGTCATTACTATTTTTTCCGAGTAATCCAGTATTGTTATTGCTACACTGACCATAGTTAAGAAAATTATAAATATATCAAACCATTTAATCTTCACTATCGTTTATCTCTCCGTTATAAAGTTTCAAATATCCTAATTGTTTTCATTTAAAAACTTAACAAACAATCTTGAAAGCTTATAAATATCTTTATTTTCTAATACGCATATCTTTGTATATAAATCGCATTCTTCTAATTCGAAAAGGTTTCCAAGTGCCTTAGCAACTGTATTCATTTCAAGTGGTATAATAACATACCCTTTTTCACCATTATGCTTAATCCTAGCAAACAATTTATCTCCATCGCCAAAATGAACGCTCATGCTTTCCTTGTTACATGAATATTTTAAATTGTTTTTATCGAATCCTTCTACTTCTAAGATTTTAGATAGAGCGTTAAACATTTCTATCTCTTTTTCATTAGGCACAGAAATCATAGTATCAGAGATTTCTATAGTAGAAGCAATTTCTTCAAAACCTAGTGATACAGAGTTTTGGTTAGAAAGAAACACTATGTCTGACGTTTTTTCACTAATGTTATCAGGCTGCTTTTTATTGCTTTTTCTAGACTTTGCTTCATTGGGCTTTTCGCATTCTTCATTATGCTCTTGCAGTGCATCTACGATATTGAAAATTGCATTTTTAATGGATTTCTCTACTAGTGGGCGAAACTTATCTATTACAGCAGAAGTAATTCTGATATCAGATATGTCCTTTAGGATGAATCGTATAAATTCATATGAGGGGTTTTTTAGTATTTTAGTTATTGCTAAATCTAAATCTTTAGCGTATACGAGTTCTTGAGCTATTTCTTGAACTGATTTACTGTTAAAATTATCTTTGCTAATATGCTTGAGAAATTTAATTGCCTCATCATTTGGCGCAGTTATGTTAAACCTTAAGAATGGATTTTCGTCTATAACGTTGACAACATTTAAGTCTGTGAAGAACTGATATTCTATTCCGTTTGTTAATATTGCTAATTTCAGATCATGGGTTGCGTTAAAATAACGTGCTAATTGTGCACTATGCTTCTCTAAGTTTTCATTTATTGCTTTGGCCTCTATAAAAAAAATCGCATTACCATCATTGAAAATGGCATAATCTACTTTTTCGCCTTTCTTCTTTGCAAAGTCGGACACGTATTCTGGCATAACCTCTTGAGGATTAAATATATCAAAGCCTAGTAGTTGTATAAAAGGTATAATAAGAGATTGTTTGGTAGTCTCTTCATTAATGACATATAGCTTGCGTTCAGTAACCTTTTTTGAGAGTTCGTTTAAGTCGTTGTAGAAATCGTCCTTAATAGGCATTGTTTACCTCCACACAATCTTTTTTATAATTGTCAAAAGTATAAATAACGTTCCTTATATCCATATCCCATCTAGAACATTTTAAATTCTAAGCGGGTCTTGCTTTTGTTTATACTCCTCGCCGTTGATATCTCCTGTATGTACTTTATCAACAAATTCTATCAGCAGTATTATTAGAATTTTTTGTTTTTTCACCTGAATCACTAACAACTTGTTTATCATGACCAGAACATGAAATTAAAGATATGCTAAAAAGCAAAGTAAGTAAATAAAACTCATATAAATGAAATCTATCTTTTGATTAGGAATTAGGCTTAGTTTTAGCCTTTTCTTTGATTTCTAATAAATTCTTCAAATTGTGCTTTAAGTCTTGATTCTTTGTAGCTTCGCCTTCTAAAAGGTAGTCTAAAGAAACATCTAGTCTTTCTGATAATTTCAGAAGAATATCAATACTTGGAAACCCTCCTTTTTTCCAACTGGTTACATTACCACTACTCATATTGAATTCTTTTGCTATCGAAGTCGGAGTTGTTCCTTTTATTATACAAGCCTGTTGTAATCTTTGGTAAAACAAAAACCTCTTTCCAAATAATAAACGCAATTTAATTGAATTTACAATGTCTACAACGCAATAATTTTGAACTGAAAGGAAAGGACATCTTTTCTAAGTGTGTTATTTTTACAAAAATTTATGCACTACTTGAAAGAGATGGATTTAATAATTGATTAGATGAAACATTTTCTATGGTTGTTATTAATTATAAGTGATTCAAACATAGCTATGAACCAAAACGTTTTATTTTGCTTATAAATACTGGCTTTATTATTATTTGATGTGCGATCGCTTGCTCCATCCTTTACCTAATATATTTCTAAGTTATTCACTATCTTGGTAATAAGATAGACTGGATAAAGGAAGGCTATATGGGGTTTGGGAGTGATAATATCATGGAATTAATTACTGAATTAATCCCACAAACCCTTGCGTGTAAAAGATCTTTATTTAAATCCACTTATAAAAGAGTGGACAGGCTATGTAATTGCTCTTTGAATAAACTCCTAACTTTGCCTGTTTAAACTACTATGTGTGTTGCCTAATGGTTTATTTAAGAGTTTATAGCATTAAATGAGACGCATTTCTATTCTATACCCAGAGTTTTTTTGCTACTATATTCTATTCTACAATTTACAACAATGCATGTCAATGACTAGGACATGTTTACAAAAAGAAAGGAGGGTTTAATGTCATTTGCTGAAAACTTAAAAGAAGCAAAGGTGGCTGCGAATATCTCACAGCATGAACTTGCTAATGGTGTAGGAGTTGATTAGTCTCATATCAGAGAAAGGAATGACAAATCCGAGCATTGAACTTTTAATTAAGATATATGAAAGACTTAGTGTATCTGCCGATAAGCTTTTGGGTTTAAAATCCAACAAATTGATAAATCGTAACTAAAGCAAGGAGATGATATAGCTTTAAACTCAACTAAAATCTAACATAGCGCAAAGTAGCTCAAACATTCCTTGCATCTATTAATTTCATTATATACAAACCAATAATCAGAATCAATGCAAACCCTGTAGTATGTTCTTATTATTTTTGTCTACCCATCAACCAATCAACGCTAACATTCAATATATCCGCCAGAGCATTAAGCTCAATATCAGATACAGGGCGTTTCTGTCCTTCTAATAGAGAAAGAGCCGGTATGCTTATGTCTACGCCCATAATTTGAAGTTTATAAAGCAACTCAATTTGCTTCATTCCTATTTTTAATCGCGCTTCGGTAACACGAGCGCCGATTATATTTCTGTCTCCTAGCGGTAAATTTCTCTTTTTCATAATTAACCCCCTAACTAAAGTATAAATAGTATGGGAGTTGACTTATTTGGTAATACCAAATATAATAATTTTATTTGGTGTTGCCAAATAAATTATGTTGGGGGGTGAAGTAATGCCAGCTGATGCATGTTGCTTTTCAGGGCATAGGAGAATATCCAACACACACATAGATTTGCTTATATCACGAACAAAAAGCGAGATAGAAGGGCTTGTTGATACCGGTGTAACAGACTTCATAAGTGGAGGGGCATTAGGCTTTGATCAACTTGCCGCTTCTTTAATAATCGAATTAAGGGAATCAGGACGTAACATTCGTTTAGTATTTGCCCTATCTTGTAGAAATCAAGATTTACCATGGAATGCTGAACAAAGCCGGAAGTATCATAGTTTATTGCATAGAGCTGATGAAATTTTCTATGTATCGGAAGAATACCATCCCGATTGTATGAGAAAACGTAATTTTTACATGGTTAACCGCTCAAAATACTGTATTTGTGCTTTGTTGCACGAAAGAAGCGGAACAGCCCAAACTGTTCGCTATGCACATGAAAAAGGGCTTATAGTTATAAATGTAGCATTGTAACATCTGTATTAGCCGTCATATG
>CAZTAY010000069.1:0-14786 GCA_964611655.1 uncultured Eubacteriales bacterium | reverse complement strand
AACAACACCAGAATCTCCTGATCTGCAAAAATTATTTGCAGAAATGATAGAAAAAGATGTCAAGGCATCGGCAATGGAAGTTTCGTCTCATTCCCTTGTTCTTTCAAGGGTTGATGGATGCAACTTCACTGTAGGTATATTCACAAACCTGACACAGGATCACCTGGATTTCCATGAAACCATGGAAAACTATAGGGATAGCAAGCTCTTGATATTCAAAATGTGTGAACACGGTATAATTAATAAAGATGATTCCTATGGAGATTATTATATAGAAAATGCACCTTGTTCGGTTACAACATTTGGAATTGATAGCCAAGCAGATTTTAAAGCCGAAGAAGTTAAAATGGATGCAAAAGGTGTAACATTTAAGATAAGTCGTGATGGAAATGAATATCTTTTTTCGTTACCGATTCCGGGTAGATTCACTGTATACAATGCTCTTGGTTCAATTGCAGCGGCAACTGTTCTAGGAATACCAATGGATGTAATTCAAAAGGGACTGAATGAATCAAAAGGAGTGCCCGGCAGAATACAATCAGTTAAAACTGATGGTATCCATAATGTTATCATAGACTATGCACATACTCCAGATGGTATTTATAATATCCTAACTGCTGTGAAAGAGTTCACTAAAGGAAAGGTTATCACGGTTTTTGGTTGCGGAGGAGACAGAGACAGAGCAAAAAGACCGCTTATGGGCGCAATGGCAGAAAAGTATTCAGACTATTGTGTTATTACATCCGATAACCCCAGAACAGAAGAACCGGAAAGGATATTGGACGATATTGAAGTAGCTTTTAGTAATTCTTCTTGCCCTTACATAAAAATAGTTGACAGAGGGGAAGCAATTGCTTACGCTATTAGCATGGCTACAAAAGAGGATACAGTTGTGATTGCCGGTAAGGGTCATGAGAATTATCAGATATTTAAAGACAAAACTATTCACTTTGATGACTACGAAGAGGCTGAAAAAGTAATTAAAAGCCTACATAAATAATGCAATGTTTTGGAGGAATCTATGATTGAAATGATGCTGGAAGAAGCAGCAAATGCCGTTTTCGGAAAATTAATGGGAAAAAATATACCTTTTAAGGGGATATCCAAAGATACAAGAACCTTGATTAAAGATCAAGTGTATATTGCCCTTGTTGGTGAGAAGTTTGACGGTCACGACTTTATTGATCTGGCATACCAAAAAGGAGCTATAGCTGTCATAACTCAAAAACCCTTATCAGAGGATAAGAATTATATTTTAGTTAATTCAACGGCTGAAGCTTTACTTAACTTGGCTTCATATTATAGGGCTTTTTTCACTCCAAAAGTTATTGCAATTACCGGAAGTGTAGGAAAAACAACTACAAAAGAGTTGGTTGCATCTTTAGTTTCCCAGAAGTTTAAGACGCTTAAAAATATCGGTAACCTTAATAACGAAATCGGTCTGCCTATGACGGTTTTTAATTTAGATAAATCAATTGAAGCGGTTGTACTTGAAATGGGAATGAACCACTTTGGAGAAATTGAAAATCTAAGCAAGGTTTCTAAACCTGACATTGCATTAATAAACAATATTGGAGTTGCACACCTAGAAAATCTTGGTTCAAAAAAAGGTATTCTAAAGGCTAAAATGGAAATTACCAGATACCTTAAAAAGGGAGGAACTTTGGTCCTAAACGGTGATGATCCGCTTTTGTGCAAAGTACAAAGCAGTGAAAATTACAATGTAAAGTTCTTTGGAATTACTAATAAACAAGGTGTTTTTGCAGAAGAAATTAACGTTCTTTCAGACGGCAAAACAACATTTGTGGCTTATGATTCAGGAAGACAGGTCAAATTAACTCTAAAACAACTGGGTAAGCATATGGTCCTAAATGCTTTAGGCGCTGTCGCTGTTGCTTTTGAACTAGGTCTTTCAGATGATGAAATTAAAAAAGGGCTTGAAGAGTTTGAGCCAACAGGAATGAGGATGTTATTTTTAAAAGCAAAGAACGGAATGCAAGTTATTAACGACTCATATAATGCAAACCCTGATTCTATGAAAGCGGCAATAGATGTGCTTTTTGATTTAAAGGGTAAAAAAGCTGTAATCCTTGGCGATATGTTTGAATTAGGCGCTAATTCAGATTTAATGCATAAAGAGATTGGTGTATATTCGGCTCATAAAGACATTGACTTGATTATTACTATAGGGAACAAATCGATTAACACCTATATGGGTGCAAAAACCATTTTAAAATGCAACCAAAAAGCAGTGCATTTTGATACTAAAGAAGATTTCTATAAGGACATTGAAATTTTAGATAACATTGATATAGTATTAATAAAGGCGTCACGAGCTGCATCTTTTGAAGAAATAGCAGACTTTTTAACAAAATAATATATTGCGGCGACAATTAAATATTGCAGATGTTTTGTTGCGGCAATCCTCCTTTTAAGGGGTAATACTCTGTTTTAAATGAGTATTGTAAACAAATGACTGAGGTGAAATAAATGGATTCTGTTTTTTCATTGGATAAGGCTATATATGCTGTATTAATTTCTTTTGTATTAAATATATTGCTATGTCCTGTTTTAATACCATATTTGCATAAGCTGAAATTTGGACAGTATATAAGAGAGGATGGGCCAAAAACTCATTTAAAAAAGGGCGGAACCCCTACAATGGGTGGTATAACAATTCTCATAAGTTTTGTCTTAACAGCAATATTTTTCATTAAAGGCAATATGGACGGCGTTGCAATTACCCTCATGACATTGGCATATGGCATAATTGGGTTTATGGACGACTATATAAAGGTTGTAAAGAAAAGATCTTTAGGACTTAGAGCATATCAAAAAATTATAATGCAACTTTTGGTTTCGGCAGGATTTTTATTTTACTTAATTTATATTAAAAATATCGGAACGGATATTTATATTCCTTTTGCCGGAGGATTCACGTTTAATCTGGGGTTACTATATATTCCCTTTAGCTTGGTGGTCATACTTGGAACTTCAAACGCAGTTAATCTAACTGACGGGCTTGATGGGCTTGCGTCAGGAGTAACGGCACTTGTGGCAACCTTCTTTTTAATTGTAGCCTGGGCTTCTGGAAGCACTGTTTATCCGGTTATTGGAGCTGCTGTTGGCAGCCTGCTTGGTTTTCTCTTGTTTAATAGTTATCCGGCAAGGGTGTTTATGGGTGATACAGGCTCTCTTGCATTGGGTGGTTTCATTGCATCAGTTTCGCTTATAACGAAAATGCCAATTTTTATATTATTAGTCGGAATTATATATTTTATGGAAGCTCTATCTGTTATTTTACAGGTTGTTTATTTTAAAATGACAGGTGGAAAACGTATATTCAAAATGGCACCTATTCACCATCATTTCGAGCTTTGCGGCTGGGCTGAAACAAAAGTTGTGGCATTGTTTTATGTTATAACTGCTATTGCTTGTCTTGTTGGTTTCTTAGGTACTGCAAATTATTATTAAAATTTACTGCTGATTAGGGGTATTATTTATGGATGTAAGGGGCAAAAACATAATCGTAATCGGAGCATCAAAAAGCGGTATAGCCGCATCAAAATTGCTTCTTAAAAACGGCGGGACAGTTTCGTTGTTTGACTCAGGTCAACATTCAATTGATGATGAAAAGTTTGCAGAGCTTATTGATGCCGGCGCGAAACTGATTTTTGGTGAAAACCCTACAGAAGAAGCAATTGACGGCAGTGATCTTATTGTCTTAAGTCCGGGTGTGCCTATGGAAATACCGCCTTTGTTATATGCAAAGTCTAAGGGTAAGGAAATAATCGGTGAAATTGAGCTTGGCTATAGGTTTATGCCTAAAGCATCCGTAATTGCTATCACAGGAACAAACGGTAAAACCACCACTACAACTTTGGTTGGGGAAATTATTAAACTTTATAAAAAAGACACGGTTGTTGCTGGGAATATAGGCTTTCCTTTTACAGAATCTATCTCCTCAAACGTGCAAACTTCCGTTTTTGTACTTGAACTTAGCAGTTTTCAATTAGAGTCAAATGCTACATTTAAACCTGATATTGCTTGTGTTCTTAATATAACACCAGATCATTTGAATCGTCATAAAACAATGGAAAACTATATTGAGTCGAAGGAAAAAATATTTCAAAACTGCAATGAAAATTCTTTCATAGTTCTAAACTATGATGATGTTAATGTTAAAAAAATGTCTGATAAGATATCTGGCAGAGTGATTTATTTTTCTCTTAGGAATAAACTTCAAGAAGGCGTTTATATAGAAAACAATAATATTGTTATTAAAGACAGCTCTAATTTAGTTGAAATTTTATCGATTGATGAACTGCCCATACCGGGGGAGCATAATGTAGAAAACATTATGGCAGCAATTGCTATATCATTCTATTTTGGTGTTCCTGTTAATATAATAAAAAAAGGTATCATAGCCTTTAAAGGGGTTTCTCATAGAATTGAGCTTGTTGGAGAGTTCAATGGGATCACTTTTTATAATGATTCAAAAGGAACAAATCCCGATGCATCTGTAAGAGCAATTAATGCTATGTCAAGACCAATTGTTTTGATAGGCGGAGGATATAAAAAAGACTCTGACTTTACTGAATATACTAATGCATTTAAAAATAAGGTTAAGTCTTTTATTGCTGTTGGGGAAACAGCGGATGACATTTTAAACTCAGCGGAAAAAAGTGGTTTTGTGAATAATATAAAAACGAATACTTTTAAAGAGGCTGTTATTACTGCTATAAAACAAGCAGAAGATGGTGACTGCGTTCTATTATCACCTGCTTGCGCAAGCTGGGATATGTTTGATAATTTTGAGCAAAGAGGCGATTTTTTCAAAGAAATTGTCTGGAATTATTTTTCATAACTTTAGAATTTAACGAAAAATAATCAATGTTAGTATAAAATTTACATATAGCTAATTCAATTGAAAACGTATAAAGCAAACTTGTTTGTTTAAGTCGATTGCTAATTGAATTATGCCCCTGCCACACGAGCGTAACGAAGCGTGACGAGTGGAGCAGAGCGTGTGTTTTCTGTCTGTTTTAGACTTGAAACAGCTATATCTTATTTTATGCAGGTCTTAATTTGCAAAAAGCTAAATTTCTTTTTATTTTCATACTGAAATTTATGGATATTTCAGCTTGAAATATGCAAAAGGGGTGATATAATGAATGAGGGTACCTCTGAAAGAGCGAGGCGCAGACTCAATCATTCCAGTACAAAAGAAAAACCCTTAGTCAGGACTATTCGAAAAAAGAGAAAAATTAAAAATCAGCCTGTCACTAAAATTCACAAAATCAAGAAGAAAAAAACTATCAATAAAAAAGAAAAGCCATTGTCTTTGTTTAAATACAAGGAAAAGCCTGGACAATTGCAGGGTGTTTTAGTTTCGCCCGGTCAAATTGATTTTTCTCTGCTTTTTGTTATTATGATGCTTGTAATGTTTGGGGTAATCATGGTGTTTTCCTCAAGCTATTACGCAGCACTTACAAAAGTCCAGATAAATGACATGTACTATTTCTTTAAAAGACAGTTGCTGTGGTCAGTTATTGGTTTTGCTGCAATGATATTTATGGCAAACTTTGACTATAAGTTACTAAGAAGATTTGCGTTTCCCATGTACATAATAAGTTGCGTCATGTTAGTACTTGTTTTGTTTATAGGTACTGAAACTAATGGCTCAAAAAGATGGTTGTTTGGAATACAGCCCTCAGAGGTCTGCAAAATTGCACTCATTATTTTAATGGCTCATATTGTAACGGACAATAGGCGTATGCTGAAAACCTTTAGGGGTTTCCTAAAGATGTTTGTTTTTGTAGCTATTCCCATTGTACTGATTGCTGTTGAAAACTTAAGCACTGCTATTGTTGTAACTGCAATCGGGGTATCAATACTATTTGTTGCTAGCCCTAAGATTTGGTATTTTATAGCTATGATTGCACCGATTGTAGGTGGTGGGTTTGTTGCCATCGTAGGCTTTCCGCAATTTGCTTATAGACTTGGAAGAATAAAGGCATGGCTAGATCCATTTTCTGATCCCACAAACCTTGGTTTTCAAACTGTTCAGTCATTGTACGCCGTTGCATCAGGTGGTTTGTTTGGGTTAGGACTTGGTCAAAGCAGGCAAAAGCTTGGATATATTCCAGAAGCCTATAACGATATTATATTTTCTATAGTATGCGAAGAATTAGGGTTTGTAGGTGCAGCAGCAGTACTTGCACTGTTTATGGTTTTGATTTACAAAGGCATTAAAATAGCCTTAGGCACACAGGAACTCTTTGGCTCACTTGTTGCAACGGGAATTATCTGTATGATAGGAATACAAGTTTTAATTAATATTGCGGTTATAACAAACACAATACCCGTAACGGGTATGCCTCTACCGTTTATTAGTTACGGCGGTTCGTCTTTGGTGCTTGTTATGGCGTCGATGGGCATTTTACTTAATATTTCAAGGTATGCGAGAAACTGAAAGGAGGCATATTTATGGATAGATTGTTTTTAGAATTTGATACACAACTGGATGACAAAACAACAGTACTGGATAAGATCAGAGACTTTTTTGGCAAAGACTATAATCTTTCAAAGAAAGTTTTCACAAATGAGTTAGAATATGCTGTTAACCAAAAGGATAAGGATCTTCTAATTTTAACCACTGAACTAGATTTTTATGACATTGATAAAAATAGCAGTTATAATAAGTTATGTGTTTTAAAATTATTGCCCTGGGCTGATGTTGAGGAACTGGATCACTCACAGATAAAAACTATTCATTACTATAGCAAAGTAATGGCAAAATACGGTAAGACCTTTACATGTACATCACAGGGCAAATGCCCACAAAGCATGAGCCTTGATAAAAACCAGTTCTTTAATTATACTAAAGCTGGGTTTATCTTTTACAATGATGAAAAGCCTGACGCACAAAGTTATAAAAACATGGGCTTTAACTATATCGGGTTAGTTAGAAAGGATATGTAATCTCATACAGGTGAAGTAATGGCTAAAACTCTAAGGAAGAAAAAAACAAATGCAAAGACAAATATAGATGTAAATGAAAACAACAAGGGTATGGCATTGAACAAAGAAGTCATATTAATTGGAGTTTGTGCATTTTCAGTTTTTCTGATTGTAAGTATTTTTACCCAAAGCACAGGCGTTATAGGAGCCTTTTTTAATAAGGCTCTTTTTGGTTTTTTTGGAATCGGCACATATGTACTTCCTTTTTCACTGTTAATTGCATGTTTATTTTATGGTTTTAAAAAATTCAGACGCAGCGCAGGCTACAAGAATATACTGCTTTCTATTATTTTTCTGTGTATTATTACATTAACCCATATAATTGGATACCAAAGAATAAGTGAAACACAATTTGGTTCATTTTTTGATTATTTATCATATTATTTCCTAAACGGTTCTGGTAAAAATGGAGGATTATTAGGTGCTATCTTAGGAATTGTTCAAGTTAAAATTTTTGGATTCACTGGCGCATATATCGTGATTTTTGCGGTTATTATTATATGCGTCGTTTTGGTTACTGGACGATCTTTGTTTGAGGCTCTGCACAATGCCGCGTTAAAAACTGCCTCTGCAGCAAAGACTTCTGCTGATAAGGTTAAAAAGGCTCAAATAAACATAATACACAAAGACCCTGTAAGAAAACCAAAAAAGAATTTTAACTTTTTACTTGAACCAACAGAAAATGAACCTGAAATACAACAAGATGAACATATTATAAAAATAAATGATGCGTCTACAAACAATGAAAATAATGATTTATTGCCAGATGGTTTGGACTTGAATTTAGAAGAATCCGAAATAACTGATATAAATGATACTATACTTGAATCTGAAAATATTCAGGATTTAGAAACAAATCACGATAAAACAGAAATACAAATTATGGATTTTATGACAGCACAGGAAACAAAGAAACCAAGATCCAAAACTGAAAAGATTGGTGTGTTATCGGAAATTGAAGAGACTGGAGTAAGTAACTCTTTTATGGAATATGACTTTCCTCCTATAGAATTATTACACCATGAACAAAACAGAATTTCAAAAGATACAAAAGAAGAAATGCTACAAAACGCTAAAAAATTAGAAGAAACCCTTAAAAATTTTGGCGTTATAGCGAGAGTTGTCCAAATTAACAAAGGTCCAGCAGTAACCAGATATGAACTTACCCCTGATAAAGGGGTTAAAGTAAGTAAGATAGTAAACCTTGCGGATGACATAGCCCTAAGTTTGGCTGCAAACGGTATCAGAATAGAAGCTCCAGTTCCGGGCAAATCAGTTGTTGGTATAGAAGTTCCTAACAAAGATCAACAAACGGTTCATTTACGAGAAATTCTGGAATCACCGGAGTTCGCTGAATTTCCTTCAAAGTTGGCATTTGGAATTGGGAAAGACATCGGTGGCGGAGTTATTGTATTTGATATTGCAAAAATGCCCCATTTACTTATTGCAGGAGCAACAGGTTCAGGTAAGAGTGTTTGTGTCAACACATTGATCACAAGTATTCTATTTAAGGCAAGTCCCAATGAGGTTAAACTTTTGTTAATTGATCCCAAAGTTGTGGAACTTAGTGTTTATAATGGAATTCCACATTTGTTGATTCCTGTTGTTACAGACCCTAAAAAAGCAGCAGGTGCTCTAAATTGGGCTGTTGCTGAGATGCTAAAACGTTATAAACTTTTTTCTGATGAAAATGTACGTGACTTAAAAGGATATAATTCAACTCAAATAGAGAAAATGGAAATTGAAAATATTCTTCCTCAAATTGTAATTATAATTGATGAACTTGCAGACCTTATGATGGCTGCTTCAAAGGAAGTTGAAGATGCTATTATGAGGCTAGCCCAAATGGCAAGGGCAGCAGGTATTCACCTTATAATTGCAACACAAAGACCATCGGTTGATGTTATTACGGGAGTAATCAAGGCAAACATTCCTTCACGCCTTGCCTTTTCGGTATCCTCCGGAACAGATTCAAGGACAATCCTTGATATGGTGGGAGCAGAAAAGCTGCTTGGAAAAGGGGACATGCTTTTTTATCCGATTGGAATGCAAAAACCTGTTAGAGTACAAGGTGCTTTTGTAAGTGACAAAGAAGTAGAAAACATAGTTAACTATGTTAAAAAAGACGAAGTTTTAAGTTATGACGAGGATATGGTGGAGCAAATAACAAGCACTACCATTTCGGATAAGTCCATTTCAGATGAAGATGATGAATTTTTAAAACCGGCATTAGAATTAATTATTGGAAAAGAAAAAGCGTCTGTATCAATGTTGCAAAGACAATTCAGAATAGGATATAATAGAGCAGCAAGGTTGATGGAAGTGCTTGAGAAAAACGGTTTTGTGGGTCCGGAGGACGGCAGTAAGCCACGTAAGGTTCTTATTACACAAATGGAATATGAAGCCATTTATGCTAACATGGAATAATAGAAACACAAGAATAAGGAGGTACTTTGTGAATTCAAAAATAATTGACGGTAAGGCTATTTCTGATTCCATTAAAGAAGAAATCAAAATGAAAATAGCTGTTGTAAAAGAAAAGTATGATGCTGTGCCATGTCTGGCTGTTGTGCTGGTGGGAACAGACAAATCTTCTTTAATTTATGTCAACAGCAAAAAGAAAACCTGCGAATATGTAGGCATTAAATCAATATCATATGAATTGCCTCCTGAAACCAGTCAAGAAGAACTGCTTCAATTAATTAGTGATTTAAACAACGATGCAAATGTAAATGGCATATTAGTACAATTCCCTCTGCCTAAGCACATTGACAGCAATGTTGTAATTGAGAGCATAGATCCAATAAAGGACGTTGATGGCTTCCATCCTATTAATATTGGAAAACTTACAGTTGGAATGGACTGCATTTTGCCTTGCACACCTTATGGAATTAAAGAGCTTCTTGATGTCTCTAAAGTTGATGTCAGTGGCAAGGATGTTGTTGTTGTTGGAAGAAGCATCATTTTAGGAAAACCAATTGCCTTAATTTTATTAAACCAAGGCGCAACAGTGACTATAGCACATTCAAAGACTAAGGATCTAACAGAAATTTGCAAGAAGGCTGATATTTTAATAGCGGCAACAGGCAGAAAACATTTAATAACAAAGGACATGCTCAAAGATGGTGCGGTGGTAATAGATGCCGGTATATTCAGGGATGAAGATGGTAAAATCTACGGAGACGTTGACTTTGAAGCAGCAATCCAAAAGGCATCATTAATAACTCCAGTTCCCGGGGGCGTTGGTCCAATGACAATCGCAATGTTGATGCAAAACTGTTTTGAAGCCTTCTTAGTTCAAAAGGAGCTTGAAAATGGCAACAATTAGTTTTGTATCTCTAGGCTGTGACAAAAACCTTGTTGATAGCGAGGTCATGATCGGTATTTTAAAAGAAAATGGACATGTTATAATTGAAGATGAATCTGAGTCAGATATAATAGTAATTAATACTTGTTCGTTTATTGAAGATGCTCTTACTGAATCCATTGATTGCATAATAGAAGCCGGAAACAATAAACAAAACAATGCTTTAAAAGGCATTATCGTAGCAGGCTGTTTACCTCAAAGGTATGGAGAGGCAGTTTTTGAGCAATTGCCAGAAGTAGACGTTATTTTAGGAACAACCTCTTATCAAGACATTGCAGGTGCTGTTGAAATGGTTTTAAAAGGTAGTAAAAAGTCTTATATGAATGATATTGACTTAGTTATTGATGATGAAGTACACCATAAGAGGGAACTTTCTGTTGTTGGATCTCACTTTGCTTACCTAAAGATTGCTGAGGGCTGCGACAACCACTGTACTTATTGCATTATTCCTAAATTAAGAGGAAAGTATAGAAGCAGAACCATTGACAGTCTTTTAAAAGAAGCAAATAAACTTGCAGACAGAGGTGTTAAAGAGCTTATATTAGTAGCACAAGACACATCTGTTTACGGTAAAGACATATATGGAGAAATTAGACTTCACCAGCTGATTGAAAGACTATCCCAAATTGAAGGTATTAAATGGATAAGACTACTTTATTGTTACCCTGAAAATATTACTGATGAACTAATTTTGCAGTTTAAGAATAATGATAAATTATGTAACTATATTGATATGCCTATTCAACATGTAAGCGACAGTATACTAAAGCTTATGGGCAGGAAAACATCATATAATCAAATAGTGGATAAAATTAACAGACTACGGGTAGCAGTGCCTGATATTGCTATACGAACTTCAATCATTGCAGGTTTTCCGGGTGAAACAGAAGAGGACTTTAATAAGTTACAAGAATTTGTAAAAGAAATCAAATTAGACAGACTTGGTGTTTTTGCTTTTTCTAAAGAAGAAGGTACTCCTTCTTACAATATGAAAAATCAGATTCCTCAAAAAATAAAGAACTCAAGAAAAAACAGGCTGATGAAAATTCAAAAAAATATTGCCGATGAAATAGGCGAAAAAATGGTCAGCAAAAGAATGAAGGTAATCGTTGAAGGAAGGCTTCCAGAAGAAGATCTATATGTATGTAGATCATACAGGGATACTCCGGAAGTTGATTCATATGTTTTCGTTTCAGGTGAAGGATCATTTGTAGCAGGAGATTTTTTGGATGTAGTCATTACAAAGCAATTCGAATATGATTTAATGGCGGAAATTTTATTGGAGAATGATTAAATGAATATCGCTAATAAAGTTACGATGTTTAGAGTGTTTTTAATTCCCGTTTTTTTAATTGTTTATATTTCAGATTTATTATCTGATCCTGTAAGGTCTTATGTGGCTGTTGCAATTTTTATAATTGCATCCTTAACTGATTGGTTAGACGGTTATTTGGCTAGAACTAGAAACCTAATTACGAACTTTGGCAAATTCATGGATCCGCTGGCAGATAAGTTACTTGTAAGTGCGGCTATGATTGTTATGATAGAAAAAGGCTTACTCCCTTCATGGGTTGTTGTTATAATTCTAAGCCGGGAGTTTATTGTAACAGGTTTAAGGATGATAGCTGCGTCTGCAAATAAAGTAATTGCTGCAAGCTTATGGGGCAAAATCAAAACAAATTTACAAATGATTATGATTGTTTATATAATGTTGGAGATAAAAGGCAGACCATTTCAAATCATAGGAAATGCTCTAATATTCTTAACAGTAGCTTTAACTCTTCTATCAGCAATCGACTATATATCCAAAAATACTGATGTTCTGAAAGGTTAGGTGATTTATTTTGAATGCTGAAATAATTGCGGTTGGTACTGAATTGTTATTAGGAGATATCTTAAACAGAAACGCTCAGTATTTATCTAAGGAACTTGCTTTACTTGGAATAGGCGTTTATTATCAAACTGTGGTTGGTGACAATGAAGAAAGGCTTACTGCTGTGTTCAATAATGCATATAACAGGGGCGCTGATATAATCATTACCACAGGTGGTCTTGGGCCTACTAAAGACGATATTACTAAAGAGATTGCTGCTAAGTATTTTGGTCTTGAACTTGAGTTTAATCAAGAAGCAATGAATGATATTGCAGCATTTTTTGTAAAACAACGAATTTCAATTAAGGAAGCTAACAAAAAACAGGCGTTTTTCCCTAAGGATTCCTTGATACTAAAAAATCCAAACGGTACTGCACCTGGTTGTATAATCGAAAAGGACAACAAAATAATGATTTTGATGCCGGGTCCTGCAAGAGAAAATCAGCCAATGTTTGAAAATGAGGTCTTACCTTATCTTCTCAAAAAACAGGATTCAGTGATAGTTTCAAAAACCCTTAGAATGTCAGGTATAGGCGAGAGTATGGCGGCAGATGAATTGAACGACTTGCTTTTAACTGAAAACCCAACGGTTGCGCCATATGCAAAATCAACAGAAGTTCACTTTAGAATAACTGCAAAGGGAAAAACAGCTGAAGAAGCCAAAAACTTAATAGAACCTATAACAGGTGAAATATATAAGAGAATGTCTAAAAACGTTTATGGAGAAGATGAACAGACACTTGCAGAGGTTGTAATAGAACAGTTAAAACAAAAAAACTTAAAAATTGCAGTTTGTGAATCTTGTACAGGAGGCTTACTTTCATCAGCATTTGTTGATGTTCCAGGCGCGTCCGGTGTATTTTTAGAAGGAGCAATAACATATTCAAACCAAGCAAAAATAAGCAGACTGGGTGTAACAGAAGAAGCAATTAATATAGACGGTGCAGTCAGCGACAGATGTGCTGCTGAAATGGCTGTGGGCGTTGCAAACAGCAGTAATGCAGATGTAGGAATTTCAATTACAGGAATCGCAGGTCCAGACGGGGGCACGGAAGAAAAGCCTGTTGGTCTTGTATATATAGGTCTGTATTTAAATGGCGGAATAAAGGTTGTAGAACATAGGTTTATGGGCTCAAGAGAAAGAATAAGAACAAGAGCTGTTGCAAGCGCACTAAACCTATTGTGGAGAGAATTGTTAAAAGTCTAAATGTGGGGGATGTTACATGGCTGTTTCAAAAGATGAAGCTAAGAGCAAAAAAGCAAAAGGCAAGAACGTGGATTTACAAGAAAATAACGGGATTACAGATGAAAGACAAAAAGCGTTGGATGCCGCAATAGCACATATTGAAAAGAATTTCGGCAAGGGCGCTGTAATGCGGTATGGAGATTCAACAAAAGAACACATAGTATCAACTCCTACAGGTGCGTTAAGTCTTGATATTGCGCTGGGAACAGGGGGAATACCTGCAGGTAGGGTTATAGAAATATATGGTCCTGAATCATCAGGTAAAACCACTGTTGCACTGCATATGGTTGCAGAGGTGCAAAAGAGAGGTGGTATTGCAGGGTTTGTTGATGCTGAACATGCTCTAGATCCCATATATGCAGGCAAGCTTGGGGTTGTGATTGATGATTTATATATTTCACAGCCAGATGATGGTGAACAAGCATTGGAGATTGTTGAAACAATGGTACGCTCAGGTGCAATTGATTTAGTGGTGGTTGACTCTGTTGCTGCCCTTGTTCCAAGAGCGGAAATTGAAGGGGAAATGGGTGAATCACATATGGGTCTGCATGCAAGGCTAATGTCGCAGGCTCTTCGCAAACTAACAGCATTCATAAACAAAACAAAATGCACTGTAATTTTTATTAATCAATTAAGAGAAAAGATTGGAATTACATTTGGTAATCCGGAAACTACTACGGGCGGTAGAGCGCTTAAATTCTATGCTTCCATTAGGCTTGAAGTCAGAAGAGGCGACACTATTAAACAAAGTTCTGATCTAATCGGTAACAGGGCGAAAGTTAAAGTAGTTAAAAATAAACTTGCTCCTCCTTTCAAGTCTGCTGAATTTGACATTATTTACGGTGAAGGTATATCAAAAGAAGGAGATGTACTTGACCTTGCTGCTGAAATTAACGTAGTAAACAAAAGTGGTTCATGGTACTCATATAATGAAGACAGACTTGGGCAAGGCAGAGAAACGGCTAAGCAATTTTTAAAAGAAAACCCAATGATTTTATTAGAGATTGAAAACCAAGTCAGACAACATTTCGACCTTGAACCGTTGGCTTCAGATGCTCTGCAAGAACTTCCAGAACAGCCAGAGTCGGTAAATGAAAGCATTATAGAATTAGAAGAAGACAGCATTAGAATAGAAATGGAGTGATAACATGATTTCTGAAAGTATGAAGAGTTTAGTTCAGGGTAGCTCCCAAATTCGAGCAATGTTTGAAGAAGGTGCAAGATTAAAAAAAATATACGGGGAAGAAAATGTTTTTGATTTTAGTTTAGGAAATCCA
>CAZTAY010000068.1:0-14810 GCA_964611655.1 uncultured Eubacteriales bacterium | reverse complement strand
AATTTTTTTTAAAACGAATTAGCAGCCACAAGGCTTGGTGGCTAAAAATAAAAAATGTTTGAATTCTACTCTTTTTGTATAAAATTATATTGGAGGAGGAAAAATTATGCTATGCGATAATTGTAAACAAAAGGAAGCCTCTATACATTATACACAGGTGATAAACGATTCTAAGATTGAACTTAATCTATGTGATGACTGTGCAAAGAAAAAAGGTATGCCAATGAAGACAACATTATCTGTTAATGACATTTTTCAAGGTCTTTTAGATATGACCCTTGGATTAAGTCCTAATTATTTAGACAGTGGAAGCATGAAGACTGAAACTGCTAGATGTGATAATTGCGGAATGAGCTTTGAAGAATTTAGAGAAACAGGGATGTTTGGTTGCAATATTTGTTATTCAACTTTTAATACACAGTTAAACAAAATCATTAAAAGTATGCAAGCCAATGTCAAGCATACAGGAAAGTTGCCAATTAAAATGGGAAGCGCTCTTATCAAGGAGCGAACTATAGAAAACTTTAAAACAGAACTGGAAACAGCCATAAATGAAGAGAGGTACGAGGATGCAGCAAAATTAAGAGATCAGATACGTGAACTTAGGAAGGAGAATTAGTATGCAAAAATGGTATGAATCCAATGAAGTTGACAATGACATAGTTTTGTCAAGTAGAATAAGGTTGGCCAGAAATGTAGATAAATACTCTTTTCCAATTAAAATGACTGCTGCCTCAGCGGAAGAAATGATAAGAGATATTTCCGGTTCGGTATTAACCGGGGAATCTGAGGGTAGTTCTTTTGAAATGATAGATTTAGCACAGATGCAGGAACTTGATAAAAATATAATGGTTGAACAACACTTAGTTAGTCCTGACCTTGCAAAATCCAGCCTGCCTTCAGCTCTATTAATCAAAACTGATGAAAACATAAGCGTTATGCTATCGGAAGAGGATCATATAAGAATTCAAGCTTTTGCGCCGGGTGATAAAATTGACGATGCATTTAACCTTGCAAATGAAACAGATGATTGTATAGAATCAAAGGTAAACTATGCATTTGACAAAGACCTTGGATATTTGACAAGTTGTCCCACTAATCTTGGAACAGGGCTTAGGGCTTCATTTATGTTGCATCTGCCATATCTTGAAATTAACAAACAAATACCACAGATATCTCAGGCTGTGGGCAAGTTTGGAATGACAATCAGAGGAACTTATGGAGAAGGCACAGAACCCGTTGCATCAATCTACCAGATATCCAATCAAGTCACTTTAGGTTTGTCGGAAACAGAAATTATAAATAATTTAAAGACTATAACCGTTCAGATAATTGAAAAAGAAAAAGAGTTAGCTAAAAGAGCAATGAAAAACCACTTGTTGGTAGAGGATCAAGTCTATAGATCATACGGATTGCTCTCAAATGCAAGAATATTAACTGATAAAGAGGCGTTTAAACATTTGTCTATCCTGCGTTTTGGATACATGGAAAACATTCTAAAAGAGCCAAAACCTAAAATGACTATTTATAAGTTAATTATGAATATACACAATGCAAGCTTATCAAAGAAATATAATACAACTGATTTAAAGGAATTACTTACTGCAAGAGCATCATATATAAGAGATCAATTAAAATAATTTGGGGGGATACATATGATGGCTAAATTTACTGAAAGAGCAAAAAGAGCAATTGAAGAAGCTCAACAAGCAGCAATGGATTTTGGTCATAAATACGTTGGAACTGAACATTTATTGCTTGGATTATTAAGAGTATCTGACGGAGTTGCGGCAAAGGCCCTTGAAACTCAAGGTGTAACAGAGGATAAAATTACAGATAAAATAGTAAACACAAATAATGGAACAGATTTTGGATCAGTAAGAGCAGATTTTACGCCAAGAACAAAAAGGGTTATTGAAATGAGCCTTCAAGAAGCACTTAAGATGGGCACAGGCTATGTAGGCACTGAACATCTACTCTTAGCAATCTTAAGGGAAACAGATTGCATAGCAGTTAAGCTGCTTTTACAGATAAATGCAAACACTCAGAGAATATACGATGAAATTATGAATCTCTTGGGTGAAGGAGGATCTGCGCAAGGTCAGGGAATGCCAATTATTCCAAAAAAACGTGGTTCAAAAAGTTCAACGGATACTCCAACTCTGGATAAATTCAGTAGAGACTTTACTGATATGGCTAAGGAAGATAAATTCGATCCTATTGTGGGAAGAGAAAAAGAGATAGACAGAATTATACAAATACTAAGCAGAAGAACAAAGAATAATCCATGTCTTGTTGGTGATCCCGGGGTTGGTAAAACAGCAATTGCTGAAGGTCTTGCACAAAAGATTATTCAAGGAACAGTACCTGAACTTTTAAAAGAAAAGAGAGTAGTTTCTCTTGATCTTTCTTCAATGGTAGCCGGCAGTAAATACAGAGGTGAATTTGAAGAGAGGATTAAGAAAGTTCTTGAAGAGATAAGAGGTAGTAACAATGTAATCTTGTTTATTGACGAGCTCCACACGATTGTCGGAGCAGGTGCAGCAGAAGGTGCAATTGATGCTTCTAATATTTTGAAACCTGCCCTTGCAAGAGGTGAAATACAGGTCGTAGGTGCAACAACACTAGACGAATACAGGAAATACATTGAAAAGGACGCTGCCCTTGAAAGAAGATTTCAGCCTGTTATGGTTGATGAGCCAACAGAGGATGAAGCTATCCAAATATTAAACGGTCTTAAAGACAAATATGAAGCTCATCATAATGTGCAGATTTTAGAGAGCGCGATAAAAGCAGCAGTCACTCTTTCTTCAAGATATATTACTGATAGGTTTCTTCCGGATAAAGCAATTGACTTAATTGACGAAGCTGCTTCAAAGGTTAGGCTTAGAACGTATATGGCACCGCCTAATGTTAAAAATCTCGAAGAAAAGTTGGAAGAACTAGATAAAGAAAAAGAATCTGCAATAAAAACCGAGGAATTTGAAAAGGCAGGATTAATTAAACAAAAACAAAAAGATGTTGCAAAACAACTTGAAGAAGCAAAAGGTGAATGGGAATCAGAAAACGCAAAGTCAACAAGAATAGTTGATGAGGAAGAAATTGCAGACATAGTTGCTGTCTGGACAGGAATACCAGTCAAAAAGCTAAAACAAGAAGAATCAGAACGACTTATCCACCTTGAGGACGAACTTCATAAAAGAGTTATTGGTCAGGAAGAAGCGGTTTCAGCAGTTTCAAGAGCGATCAGAAGGGGGAGGGTAGGCTTAAAAGACCCCAAAAGACCAACAGGTTCATTCTTGTTCTTAGGACCAACGGGCGTGGGCAAAACCGAACTTTCAAAATCACTTGCAGAGGTGCTCTTCGGAGATGAAAACTCAGTAATTAGAGTTGACATGTCTGAATATATGGAATCTCATAGTGTATCTAAAATGATAGGCTCACCTCCGGGGTATGTGGGTTATGAAGAAGGCGGTCAGCTAAGCGAGAAAATCAGAAGAAAACCATACAGCGTTGTTTTATTCGACGAAATAGAAAAAGCTCATCCTGATGTATTTAATATACTGCTTCAAGTGTTGGATGATGGACATATTACGGACGCACACGGCAGAAAAGTGGACTTTAAGAATACTGTAATAATTATGACTTCCAATGCAGGAGCTAGAAACATTATCACTCCTAAAAAACTTGGTTTTGTTTCCAATGAAGATTCAGCTAAAAAGTACGAAAGCATGAAAAATGCAGTAATGGATGAAGTTAAAAAAGCATTTAGACCTGAATTTCTAAACCGCATTGACGAGATTATTGTATTCCATGCACTTTCAGAAGAAAATGTAAAAGAAATAGTCAAGATAATGGCAAACACATTGGCTAAAAGAATCAAAGAAAATATTGGTATAGAAATCAGCTTTACTGATGAAGCAATAGAGTTTATTGCCAAAGAAGGATTTGATCCTCAATACGGTGCAAGACCTCTTAGAAGAGCTTTGCAAACAAAGGTTGAAGATGCATTTGCTGAAAAAAGCCTATCGGGTGAATACCAAGAAGGCGATACAGTTTCATTGATTGTTAAGGACGATAAGATTGATTTTAAAAAAATAAAACAATTATAATTTTGGCGCCGAGTTTATCGGCGCTTTTTGTAGGTTTACGAACGGGAGGCCACAATTAACCTGTTAAACCAAATAGAAGCAGATGAAATACTTGAAATTGTTATTGTAGTGCTTTTGGGTATAATAGTATTATTAACTGAGTGGGCAATATGGATTACTTTTTCCATAGGGCTAATTATGCGAGGTAATAATAGACAAAGAAAGTTATACTGATAGTAAGTGATGTTAAAAGGATTCTTGCAGAAGCAGGTGAAGTATTAATTTAAGGTCAGAAGGACAATGATAATGGACTGATTTTGCTTTAGCAACGGTAATATATTCAATTGTATTGCTTGGTATAGAGTACTTTTAATGCTCAAAATAAGCTTATTCATATTGTGGGTATGTTTCTTATGTTTATGAAACTAACAATACATATACAATAAAAACTCTGTTTTAATCAGGCTTTACCGGATTTATATAGCTCTTTTTTTGACTTGACTTGTCTAAGTAAAAAGACTATACTAAAATTTCACTTAAACTAATACTAGGATTGGATTTTTCCGCAAATGTGAAGGGAATTTTGACTAAAAACAATGAGCACAATAAACAAAGAAAAAAATGAAAACAAAATGGGTGTAATGCCCATTAATAGATTAATCATATCAATGTCCTTGCCTATTATGCTGTCTATGTTTGTTCAGGCATTATACAACTTTGTAGATAGTATTTTCGTTTCTAGATTAGGCGAAAGTGCCTTAACGGCTGTTACTCTTGTTTTTCCGGTACAAAATTTGATGCTATCGGTTGCTGTGGGCACAGGTATAGGAATGAACTCGTTACTCTCAAAGAGCTTGGGAGAAAAAGACATAAAAAGGGCAAATAACGCTGCAAACAATGGTATTTTTCTTGCCGTGTTCGGAAGCTTTATTTTTTTAATACTAGGTTTGCTTTTTTCAAGGACTTTTTTCCAGTTACAAACCCAAGATACTGAAATAATTGAACAAGGTACTTCATACTTAACTATATGTTCAGTTTTTTCTGTTTTCTGGTTCGGTCAAATAACTTTTGAACGTTTATTACAATCCACAGGCAAAACAGTATATAGTATGATAACTCAAATAATTGGAGCAGTTATTAACATAATACTTGATCCAATATTTATATTTGGATTGTTTGGAATGCCTGCTTTGGGAGTAACAGGTGCGGCAATTGCTACAGTAATAGGTCAAGCTGCCGGACTGGGTATAGGAATTTATCTAAATCACCGCTATAACAAAGAGATTAAAATTTCATTAAAAGGATTTAGACCTGAGTTTAAGGTAATAAAAAAAATATATGCAGTTGGGTTGCCTTCAATCATAATGTTCTCAATTGGTTCGATAATGATTTTCTGTATAAACAATATTCTAATAAAATTTACCGAAACAGCTGCTATGGTTTTTGGCGTATATTTTAAAATACAAAGTTTTATATTCATGCCAATTTTTGGTTTGTCATACGGTATAATACCAATAGTTGCTTTTAATTACGGAGCAAAAAGGAAAAAGAGAATAGTCCAGTCATTTAAGTATGGAATGTTATATTCAATTATTATAATGACAGTAGGTCTTTTGATATTTCAATTTCTAAGTGTGGATTTGTTGTTAATGTTTGATGCCTCTGATGAGATGTTAAGAATAGGCATACCTGCTTTAAGAACTTTAAGCCTTGGATTTATTTCAGCTGGATACTGCATAATATGCTCAACTATATTTCAAGCTCTGGGAAAAGGAATATTAAGCCTTGCAACTTCTTTTTTAAGGCAATTGATTGTACTTCTTCCCCTTGCATACTTGTTTTCCTTTTTTGGAAATGTCGACATGATTTGGTGGGCATTTGTAATCGCAGAAATTGTGTCAGTAGCAATGTGTACATTTTTTATAAAAAATATTTACGAAAATATAATTAAGCCAATGTAATTAATAGAATATAATTTGAATTACTACAACAAACACTTCCATATGATTGTTGACAGGATTATAAGTTAGGTTGTAAAATTAATATTACGATTAATATTAATAACTGTCTTTATTGCACTTAGGTTTTCCCACCGATATGCAGCCTCAAATGATGTCGTTGTTGACTCTTAGCAAAGGAACTAGCATCATAATTGAAACAGTATTTGAATCAAGATATAAGCATGTTCCGGAGCTTATAAGGATGGGAGCTAATATTTCAACCGATGGAAGGGTTGCAATAATTAAAGGCGTTTCTGGATTGTGTGGAACAACGGTCGAAGGATATGATCTAAGAGGAGGCGCTGCCATGATTCTTGCTGGCCTTGCGGCCGAAGGAGAAACAATTATAAAGAATTCACACTTTGTTGAAAGAGGTTATGAGAACATTGAAGTTGTTTTAAAAGCGCTTGGTGCAGAGATAGACTTAAGATTAACTGATAGGTGAGTTTAATAATGAGCGCAGTGAAAAATAAGAGATTAGTCTTGCTTTTAAAGATTAGCATAGTATTAATTATTTTTGTTGGAATACTCATGTCTCCTGTTTTCGATATTAAATCGATTAATATTACTGGCAATGAGAGCTTAAGTATTGAAGATATTTGTTCTATATCTGGCATTTCGGAAGGCAAGAATTTATTCCGAATTAGTGTTTTAAACAGTGAAAATAAACTAAAAGAAAATGCTTATATAAAAAATGTTAAGATATCAAGAGCATTACCTGATGAAATTAATATTACTGTGACTGAAAGGAAAGTAAGAGGGTATGTTCCATATAACGGAGCATATCTATACATAGACGAGGAAGGCAGAGTTCTCGATTCGAGAAAGAGCTTTAAAGAAGACCTACCTGTCATTATTGGTCTAAGTTTCGACAAAGTAAAACAAGGTGAAGTGCTTCAAGTTAACAATAAAGAGTCTTTAAAAGTAGTTGTTGCAATAAGCAGGCTTATGATTAAATATAAAATCTTAGGTGATTATCTTGAAGTGGATGTTTCAGATCACTTGGATATAAAGTTGTACATTAAAAACATTTGCGTGCTGTTTGGTGACATATCTAATGGAGATCAAAAAATTAGAAGTATTAATGAAATGCTAAAACATATTGAAACGCTAAAACATGTTGGAGAGTTCAAAGGATTTTTAGATGTTAAGGATGTTGACAACGCTTTTTTTACTTTCATGACATAATTTTTTTTTATACAAAGCTGGACAACCTATGTTATTGTGTACAATTTGTTATTGTTTATTGAAAGGTTTTAATTTACTTTTTCTCTATTACTGTATATAATATCTTACATATAGTTAAAAATATAAAGAAAGTTATATATATTAAGCAATGATTAATCAACAACAATTGGTTACGAATGTTTTATTAATCAATAGTTTGATATAGTGGAGGGGACTGGATTGCTTGAATTCGATCTTGGCAATGAGAACATTGCTCAAATAAAAGTAATTGGTGTTGGCGGCGGAGGAAATAATGCTGTTGAACGAATGATTGCGGACAAGCTTGTTGGTGTTGAATTTGTCGCAATTAATACAGATGCACAAGTTTTGAATCGTTCTACTGCGCCTTATAAAGTGCAAATAGGCGAGAAATTGACAAAAGGCTTAGGTGCAGGTGCTAATCCTGAAGTTGGAAGAAAAGCAGCAGAAGAATCTTATGAAGATATTCAAAAGATGGTTCAAAGTGCTGATATGGTTTTTATTACAGCAGGAATGGGTGGCGGAACAGGTACTGGAGCTGCTCCTGTAGTTGCAAAGGCAGCGAAGGAAGCAGGCATTCTGACCGTTGGAGTAGTTACTAAACCGTTTAATTTTGAAGGCAGAAAAAAACAAAATCAAGCGGAAAGGGGTATTATGGAGCTCCACAAATATGTTGACACGCTTGTTATTATTCCAAATCAGAGGTTGTTTTCAATTGCAGATAAAAAACTAAGCTTTAATGATGCGTTTAAGAAGGCTGACGAAGTTTTAAGTCAGGGCGTTCAAGGGATTTCCGACTTGATTTCAAACCCTGGTGATATAAATGTTGACTTTGCTGATGTTAGAACCATAATGCAGGATAAGGGCATTGCACATATGGGCATTGGCAGAGCCAGTGGAGAAAACAAAGCAGAAGCAGCCGTTAAAATGGCAATCCACAGTCCTCTTCTTGAAACCACCATTGACGGTGCAAAAAGCGTGTTGATTAATTTTTCAGGTGATCCTAATATTGGTCTTATAGAGGTTGCAGATGCTGCTGACTTGGTTAAGGATGCGATTGATCCTGATGCCGATATTATTTTTGGTACATCAATAAATGAAGCTATGAACGATGAAATAATCGTAACCATAATAGCTACAGGTCTTACAGCTTCAAGAGACTATAGCTCACCTCCAGAAATAGAAATAAAAAAAGAAAGTGAACCAAAGCAAGAAGAAGAAACTAAAGAGAATACCATTCGAGAATTGCCAAAAATGGATGAACCCTTTGTTGATATTCCTCATTTCCTAAGAAAAGAGACATACTCAAAAAGATTTACTTTTGATAACAAAAAAAATAATAATGATTAGGCATTTGAAGTCATAGGGAATAAGTGCGAATGGAATATTATAGATCAAAAACGCATATTATTATATTTGATCTATATTTTATTGTTGGGAGCTAAAAAATGGCATGTTATGATTTTGATGCTGAAGAATTGAAGTGTCTGAACTTACTTTCCGTTAAATATCCTACGTACAAAGACGCCTGTACTGAAATTATCAACCTGCAGGCGATAATCAATCTACCAAAGGGTACAGAGCATTTTGTTTCAGATATCCATGGCGAGTTTGATTCTTTTAACCATGTACTAAAGAATGCTTCAGGTGTTATTAAAAACCATATAAGACATATGTTTGGGAGCTCGCTACGTGAAACTGACATTAAAAGTCTTTCAACATTAATATATTACCCGAATGAAAAGTTAAGACTAATCAAAGAATCAGAAAAGGATATTTACGATTGGTATAAGATTACTTTATTTCGCTTGGTTAAAGTTTGTAAGAAGGTTGCAAGCAAATACACTCGTTCAAAAGTTAGAAAATCCATACCTAAAGAATATGCTTATATCTTAGAAGAATTAATACACGAAGACGGCACATTAGAAAACAAGCAAGGTTATTATAACAATATAATTGATTCCATTATTGAACTGAATAGAGCAGACGACTATATTATTGCAATTGCCAATGTAATTCAAAGACTTGCAATTGACAGGTTACATATTTTAGGTGATATTTACGATAGAGGACCTGCGGCCGATGAAATAATGGAATTGCTTAGATATCATCATTCTCTTGATATTCAATGGGGTAATCATGATATTTGCTGGATGGGAGCTAGTCTTGGAAGTCTTGCGTGTATTTTAAATGTACTTAGAATCAGTGCAAGATATGCAAACCTAGACACAGTTCAAGAAGGCTATGGAATAAACTTAGATCGCTTGTTTTCATTTGCAGAAAAGTATTATGGAAATGATAAATGTGATTTGTTTTTACCGGAATCGAGTGACGATAAAAAAATTAGCCTTAATCAAAGAGAACTCTTGGCAAAATTCCATAAAGCGGTTTGTTTGTTGCAGTTTAAAATAGAAGCACAAGTTATCAAAAGACACCCTGAATATTTGATGGATGATAGACTGGTTTTGGATAAGATAAATTTTAATAATAAAACTGTTGTAATTGAGGGCAAGGAATATAAACTAATTGACTCAAACTTCCCCCTTGTTAATCCAAATGACTGTTTTGAAATAACTCAGGAAGAAAATGATTTACTTACATATATAAAGCATGGATTTGTTACATCAGCCAAGCTAAGGCGTCATGTTGATTTGCTGTTTGAGAAAGGCTCAATGTATAAAATATTTAATAACAATTTAATGTTCCATGGTTGCCTTCCAATGACCCCTGATGGTCAGCTTAAAGAAGTTGAGATCACAGGAAAAAAACTAAAAGGTAAAGAGTTACTGGATGAGATAGAAAATTTAGTAAGAAAAAGTTATCGTAATATTTATAACTACGAGGCTTCTGAAATGGGTCTTGATTTAATGTGGTATTTATGGTGTGGTTCAAATTCACCGCTATTCGGAAAGGATAAAATGACTACTTTCGAGCGTTATTTCATTGCTGATGAATCTTCCCACACAGAAAAGAAAGATCCTTACTTTGAGTACAGAAATAAAGAAGAATATTGCAATGGGTTGTTAGAAAGTTTTGGTCTTAAACCTGATAAGGCACATATTGTTAATGGTCATGTGCCTGTTAAGGTAATGAAAGGTGAAAGCCCTATTAAAGCAAACGGAAAATTGTTTGTTATAGATGGAGGTTTTGCTAAAGCATACCAAAGGGTTACAGGTATTGCAGGTTATACACTTATTTATAATTCCTACGGTTTAGTCTTGGTTTCCCATGAACCCTTTGAATCCAAAAAGCGTGCAATTGAAGAAGAGATTGATATACGCTCATCTTATTTTGTATTGGAATATAACAGAAACAGGATAAGCGTAGGAGACACGGATATTGGTAAGGGTTTAAAATTAGACATAGACGATCTCAAAAAGTTACTTGTTGCATATGAAAAAGGATTAATACCTGAAAGAAAGATTTAGTTAGTCTAAAGTTAGAGCTTTGCCCAGAACTACAATTTTTACTTAAATAAGTAAGACAAGATTTTAAAAGAAATGCCGCATATGCGGCATTTCTAAGAGAAGGCGTTTTAAAGTTTAACTAAAAAGTTTTCAGTGTTTTATACAGTCTAAGACAGAGAATGAAAAACTCTGTTTTTTTCTTTATTAGTTTTCTAATTCTTTTTATGCAAAACAAGACTGCTAAAAGGCGGCATAAAAACTGAAAGCTGACCATTTTTAACCATATGATTTGAATGGTAGTTAGAGAAACCGTCACAATCGGTAGACAATATTTGTTCAAAACCCGTTGAAATATCACAACCGATCTTCCAAACAGGGGCAGTCAAAGATCTTTGTCTGTTGTCGTTGTTTAATATGATTATAAATGTATCATTTTCATCCCACCTGCCATAACATAAGATTCCATAATCCACGAAAATGTAATCCAGCGAACCTGTTTTTAATGCAGGGTGACTTTTTCTAAGGTATGCCAATTCCTTATGCAAAGATATCAAGTCTTGATTTTCGTTCCCCCAAGGATAGGTACGCCTGTTATCAGGATCAGTCCATCCACAGACACCTGCCTCGTCTCCGTAATATATAGCCGGAGCTCCAGGCCAAGTAAATTGAAAGGTTATGGCTTCACGCATAATACCATAATTTATATTTTCAGAAGCAGCTTCTGCCCCAAGAGTGTGTAGCCTGCCCACTTTCATATTGGTTCTGGTTAGAAACCTTGAATGATCATGGTTTGATAATTGGTTCATACTTGTATTCAAGCTTTGAATAGACAAAGATGCCATATGATAACGCATTGCCGACTCAAAAACCCAGCCGTTGTTTAACATGTCGCTTTTAAAGTCTTCGCTATGCTTTTCCATTCCTGTTAGAAACCAAGTGATAGGTTCCATGAACGCATCATAATTCATAATTGTATCCCATTCATCGCCGTTTAACCAAGACGTAGCATCTCCGTAATGCTCAGCAATAATAAGTGCATCAGGGTTTACAGAATGAACGGCATTCCGAAACCTCTTCCAGAAACTATGGTTAAATGATTCAGAAGAACCTAGATCAGCAGCTACATCAAGACGCCAGCCATCAGCATTAAATGGAGGAGAAACCCATTTCTTTCCAATGTTGAGAATATACTCACATAGATTTTCAGAAGCCTCAAAATTTAATTTAGGGTGGTTGTCATGGTTCCACCAGGAATCATAGGCGTCGTTGTTAGGCCAATTATCAAAATCATACCATTTAAAATAATTATGGTATGGACTTTCTTTTAGTTTATAAGCGCCTGGTGGATAATCAGGGTTTTCACTATAAAAACCTTCCCTGTCAAGCCATTTATTAAATGCTCCGCAGTGGTTGAAAACACCATCAAGTATAACCTTAATCCCGTGTTCGTGCGCAAGGTTAATAAAGTCAATCATCAGATTATTAGATGCTTCTAAGTTGACAGTATCAGTGGTTCTTTTAATATATTTAGTTGCAAACCTATTCCTAAATTTTTCAAACTTAAGAACTTCACCGCCGTCATTAGGAATTTTAGCAATATGAGGATCTACATAATCATAATCCTGTATGTCATATTTATGGTTTGATGGAGAAACAAATACAGGATTCAAATAAACGACTTCAACACCTAACTCTTTTAAATAAGAAAATTTCTGCATAATACCCTGTAAATCTCCACCATAGAAATTACGTATATCATCTACCTCAGGAAGTTTATTCCAATCCTCAACAAATTTAGTTGGTTTTCCTAAATAAATATATTCATTGGTTTCTACGTTGTTAGAAGAATCCCCGTTATTAAAGCGGTCGATGTAAATTTGATACATAACAGCGCCCTTTGCCCAATTTGGAGTTTTAAAATCATATATTACTTTAAAGTTAAAATGTTCATCAATTTTTTGAACTACACCTTGTTTATTGTAAAAAAATATATTTTCATCCTTTAAAATTTCAAAATAATATGATACACTACCAGTCATTGGAGGAAGATTATATAAATAAAAGTTGAAATTTCCTTCAGTATACTTTTCACTTAATAAATGTCTTTCTCCGTTATAATGCAAAAATATTGAATCAACATTATCTGCTGCTGTTCTTATTTTTATAGTTACAACTTCATTGGAGGTAGGTTCTAAAGGTGTTCTGAAATTATTTGTTTCATCGCTGAAAATTGCTTTTGTAATCAAGTAATCCTTTCTGATTCCTGAAAGTAGTAAAATTCTTTGAGCTTTGTTTAGAGAGTCGATTAAAAATGAATTTGACATTTACATACCTCCTCGTATAGTATTCTATGAGAACATCATTATACCAAAGTGTTCTAAAAAAAACAATTGTATTTGTTGCTTATATGTTAATATTGCTTAATAACAGTAAAATATAATAATGATTAAACATAAATTTGACGATATAACATTTGGTTTGCTTTATAGGGGCTTGCCTTGTTGTAGACTAAAAAACAGTATAGCAAGCCTTCTACATGTGATTTTAATGCAATAACTTTCAAAGTGAGGTGATAAAATGGATGGAAATCCGTTCCATGAGCAAATAAATGGTGTTAAGCACTCTGAAGCCTTAGAATTAATAACCGCCGCTTACACTGCATCTGAAAATAATCAAAATAATCCTGAGGGTGCTGAATTTACACTGCACTTAAAGTTTAGCAAACCATTGAATGAAAAAACGGTTAACAATAAAAATATTTTTATAAGAAGGTTACATTACAATATTCAGTCGGAAATCACTTATAGTCAAGAAACCACTACTATAAATATTAAATCTAAACGTCCACTAGTACCGGAAGCAAGATATATAATTTTTATATCAGGAAAATTAATGTCAGAAAAGGGCAAAAGCTTAAGAAAAAATTTCGCTATCCCGTTTGAATTTGATGGCGACAAAATTTCTAAACTTTCCCCTAAGCCTGTTAAACTTCAAGGAAATCCACCTTCTAAACTCCAATCAGAGGGTAGCTTCAAAAAGATTTTTCCAATACTATTATCTGCAATGGTTTTGGTTGGTTCTTACTTATATGCTTTTAAGCCGGGTTTATTAATAGGCACCGGAGCACTTATAATTACATTTGGTATTCTAATATTAGAGAGCATTTCTCCTACAGGAAGAAGTATTAGGCTTAGCAAGAGCGGTGAGAAATTTTATAACAAAGGCGATTATTTAGAGGCGATTACATGTTTTGAATCCGCATTATTTTTGGATTACGAAAATAAGTATGCACAGTTTGGTCTAGAAAATTCAATAACAATGTATAATAAGGATTTTAATGAAGGATACGATGAAGATGAACAGTCAGAAGGAGAGAACAATGAAGAATAATGTAACAAGCTTTCAGGTTGATCATAACAAGATGGAAAGGGGATTGTATGTATCTAGGGTAGACAAAAAAGATAATGTAACTATAACGACTTTTGATATTAGAATTAAACGACCTAATAAAGAAATGGTTTTGGATACTTCTGTAATGCATACACTTGAACACCTTTTAGCAGTATATTTAAGGGATTCAGAAATAAAAGATGATATTTTATATGTAGGTCCAATGGGCTGTAGAACTGGAATGTATATACTGATTTTTGGAGAGTGGTCTCCTATTGAATTTTCTAAATACTTAATTGAGGCTTTTGAATATATATTGGATTATTCAGGAGTAATTCCTGCTTCAACTGATGCAGAATGTGGAAATTACTTAGATCATAATCTTGTTATAACTAAGATCGAAAGCAAGAAATATATTGATGAAGTATTAAAAGAATTAAATGATAGTAATACAATTTATCCATGAAAAAGGGGCTGTAAAATAAGTCCCAAACAGGAATGGCCAGAACCGGCAAAATGCCGGTTTCTGGCCATTCCTCATTTTTGCAGGATATATTGGTATAATTAGTCATTGTTTTGGCAAAAAAGAGCGCACTTAATAAAGCCATGTGGTAACATTTCCTTTTTAAGCAGCCAGTTCCTTTCTCTGCCTTTTATTATAATACTTATAAAGGTTAAATCCACAAGAAATCAGAGTAAGTTCAAGAATTACGTTT
>CAZTAY010000067.1:0-14880 GCA_964611655.1 uncultured Eubacteriales bacterium | reverse complement strand
CGTTGCAGTCATGCGGAAAATAGTGTGATTCTTTTTTCATGTAATTAAAAAATTTGCAATTGATGTGTATTTTTATTTTTTGAATAACTAAAGTCAAACTGTTTTTGAACAATAGATAATATCTTTTTATTAGCCTCTTTAAAAAAATCTTTTTTTATTTCAAATCCATAAGCTCTACGATAACATTGCGCTGCGGCCAATAATGTAGTTCCACTTCCTGCACATGGGTCAATAACTACATCTCCTTTATCTGTAAATAACTCTATTAAATTAGTTAATAATGTTACAGGCTTTTGCGTTGGATGAACCTTTAAAATTTCAGTATCTTTCCTATACTCAAAACAGTTAAAAACCATTTGCCCATTGTTATTGAATTTTGGCAATTTATTACGATATAATAAAACACCATACTCACAATTACCAACAATTCTCATATTTGCTTTAAGAACTTGAGCAGAAAAGTTTTTTCTAAAAACAAGATTTATATATTTATTTAATCCATATTCTTTAGCCTTTTGTATTAATTCAAATTGTTGCTCAAATTCACAAAATACAATCATACATGGTGATTTCCCGGTTTCTTTTGGTTCTTTTATTAGCATTTTTGAACAAAAATGTAAGAACTCCGAAATTCTAAAATCTTTATCTGTATCAAAAAATGTTTTTCCGGCTAAATTGCTTTCTCCATTAGCATTATCTCCACCAATGTACCATGAAGGATTTGAACCATATGCGTTGTTTCCAATATTGTATGGAATATCTGCAATAATAAGTTGAGCTTTTGGTATTCCGTATGTTTTATAATTCTGAAAATGGTCGTTGAATAATTCTATATCTTTCATTTCAAATAACGTTCTATTTCTTTAATAAAATCCTCAATACTCCGACAAACAACATATCTATATCCTTGCTTCTCAACTTCTTGCTGCCAATTAGATTGTTTTTCTGTTTGCCTCCCTTTTATCGCTTTCAATTCTACACAAAGACCATGATATTCTTCATTGGGAATCAATAACAATAAGTCTGCAACTCCTGCCAATACGCCTTCTGCTTTTAATTTACCGGCCACCGCTACATTTCTTTGTCCGCCATTGGGTACAGCAAATAACAAATAAAGATATTGAGGAAATCTACACCTGAACCATGTTACACATCCAACCTGTAAATCGTGTTCTGCTGTTTTCATAATGTAGTTGTTAAATGGGTTTTCAATAATATAGACCTGGTCATCGGATTTGACGATGACCGTGAAATCAATTTATTACAATAAACACATCTTGTTTCTTTTATGATTACATAGAAATATCTATTTTTTTTGAAATGTCGTTCTATCTTCACTTCTTCAAAATTGGAGTGTCCAACCAACCAACAAATAATTTTTTTCATCGTGAATCAATTAAATAAATTAGCAATCATGTTTATCACATCTTCCTCTATCTGCTCCGTAGAACCGGTAATCGCATTGGCAATCTCTTTTTTGGTTTGAATAATCTGATAGATTTTTTCATCAATCGTTTTTTCTCCTAAAAAGTAATATGCCGTTACACTGTCTTTTTGCCCTATTCTGTGGGCGCGGTCTTCACATTGCTCACAATCAGCATAAGTCCAAGGGAACTCAACAAAACAAACATTACTGCTTGATGTCAATGTCAATCCTACGCCTGCGGCTTTGATAGAACAAACAATCAATTTTACGGACGGGTCATTCTGAAATCTATCGACTGCACTCTGGCGACTTTCGTGGCTATCCATTCCTGTAACACTTACAGACTTTGGAAATGCTTTTTTAAATTCATTGACCACATCGTGTAAATTGACAAACAAAATCACTTTTTCCCCTTGCTCTATTAAGTCATCAACAAAGTCACAGACAGATTTTATTTTCCCACGTGCCGATATTTGCCGTAAAATACCAATACGTACCATCACCTCTCCTCGCATAGATTTCTGGATTTGACTGTCGGTAGAATTTTTGTATTCTCGTAAATATCGAATTAAATCTCGTTCGGCATCATTATATTCTTTACGGGTAGAAATTTCGCAAATGACCGTTTGCCGTACTTTTGCCGGCAAATCTTTGAGCACATCTTTTTTTTCACGTTGAAAAAAACACGTATTTGCCAAAACACTGTTTAATTCCCGTAAATTACTTGCACCATTATAGCCTCCGCAATATCTTTCCACAAATTTTTTATACCCTCCCATTTCTCCCAATCTTCCCATAATGTGAAGTTGAGAAATTAAGTCTTTAGGATTATTGATAACTGGAGTGCCGGACAATAAAATGACATACTCTTTCCCTTGTGAAATTCCCATACAGAATTTTGTTTGCTGGGCTTTCCCGTTTTTACATCGGTGACTTTCGTCAATAATGATTGATTTAAACATTTGTATTTCCGGCTTAAAAACAATGTGCTTCATCGTCAAACTTTTATCTCCGTTGGTCAAATCGTCAACAAAATATTTCTTCAAACTCTCAAAGTTGGTGATATAGGCATTGCAAATACCTGCAGAATAAAAAGAAGGATAATTTCTTTTGATGTCTTCATTCAATATCATGGCTCTGTCTTTTCCTGTAAATTTCTTAAATTCTCGCTTCCAGTTCTCTTTTAGCGTTGATGGGCAAATCACCAAACAAGGATAAGCATTTGCCGTATGTACCGTCGCAATAGCTTGCAATGTTTTACCAAGCCCCGGTTTGTCTCCATTCAAAAATCGCTTGTGCTGTAACCCAAAAGCAATCCCCTGTTTTTGATAGGGATAAGGCTCTATTTGTAAATCAAGTGCATGCCCAAGTTCCGGCATCGGAGGTATAGGTAAGATGCGCTCTTCAACCACCTCTTTTTTTGTATTCTCAAATCGAAATCCATACGTTTTTGAGAACGACATAATTTCACTCTCATAATTATTGGGAACCTTCCAACACTTATTGGCATTGTCCCACATTCTATTTGGTAAATTCTTCACCGCATCTACCAAGTGTGGACTGTACCTGAATGTGATAATAAAATATTTTTCTGTTTTTTGTATTAACATAATAATGATTGTATTGCTCTGTAGGCAGGATTTGAACCTGCAAATCCTCAATCATAACTACTTTTCTACAGAGTTTATTTTTTATGCTGCTTCTATACTCTCTTCAATAACTTTTTTTCTCCTTTGTTTTGGCTTAACTTCGGCAATCGTTACTTCTACATTCTCATCTTCATTGTCAAAATTGAAACTTCGTTGAATGACTTCATATTTTCCTTTGAGATAAGCCTCAATTTCACAGGTCGCATAATAAATTTTTTCGGACAAATCGTTAGCTAACGGGTAATTTTCATCATAATAACATTGAAACGGAGAACAAATATTGAGTACCTTTCCGCTGTTCAAAGTTTTTAATCCTGTAAGAACTACACCTTCATTGTCTCCGGAACCTCCGATAGAAAAACCTGTAACTTTCAAGTAAGACAAATCATCTTCAGAAAATTCACAAATATTTTTCAGGTGTGGAACTAAATCAATAAAAGCATTGACTAAATCCAGATGACAAAGACCATCACATTTTTTTGTAACTTCTGTGTACAATTTTCCATTTTCCGTTTCTGTATATTCACCAAAAGCGACCTCTAAAGTTCTTGTTTTTGTTAGTTTTGCTTTTTTGATAGTAATTTCCATAATTGTAAATTTAAAAAGGTAAATCTTCATGACTTTCAAACGCCGGCAAGGCATCCACTTGTTCTGCCGAAATTGGACTTTGGCGTTGTTCTGTGTAACTTTTTCCGTTGACAATATAAACCGTATCAACCTTTTCTTCACGCTCTTCTTTAGTTTTTGACATCGCTACAAAAAGATTATTGCCATATTGGTCTGGCTGCTTCCGTTCTCCTACAATAATATTGATGTAGGCTTTTCCATTTTCTGCTCTTTTAATTTTGTCTTTTGGAATGTCCGAAAGACAGATTGATAATAGTTCCATAGATTGTTAAGTAAATTGTTTATAATAATTTTCAAATTCTGTAAAGTATAAGTCCGATGGTTCTGGTAATCTTATCCCAAATTCTGTCGCCGCCCATGCTTGAACTTTTTGTAAAAAATTTGTCATCGCTACGGTCGTTAATTTGCTCGTTCCGCCATGAATAACCTCTTCTCTTCCATTAATGATAGAAGTCCTGTAATTAAATTCTTTACAACAGAAATCATGTATATCTTGCTTCGGCGTGCCGGTCTCTCGTTCAATGCAAGCATACCACATCCACATCAAAGCATTTTGGTCAAGCGACCGCTGTTTTTTCTCTTTTTCAATTTTTAATACATAATGTCCGTTCGGTTTACTTTTCATTGCATTTTCAATTGCACAAAAAGCATCTGCTAATCCACACAAAACACCGTTATCTTTAATAATTTCAATTTGTTTCATATCAATAGATAAAGTCTTGTTTAATTTTCTCCATTGAAAATCTTTTTGTCTGTAATTAAATCTCTTCTACACTCAATCCACCCAATGAATTGCTCAAGAATGGACTGCAATTGACGTGTAGAATATTCATGATTGTAAGAATAACACTCCTTGTACATTTTTCCGTCAATAATTGGATTTCTACTGCTTCCGCCCTTTAATTCAAACACAGTATATTCAAATTCTGAAACATGAGTTACCTCTCCTTGATTGACCAAACAGTAAGGATAAACATGTTTTTGCCATGTTCGTTCAAACTTTCCAAACTCATAATATCCTGTTGTTTTTATATCAAAAACCTTGTCATATTTCACCTCATCGGCATATCCGTACAATTCTACAATACCATAAGAAGTTTCAATCGTAGAACTACAGTAGTGTTGACAGACAGATCCTTGAAAATAAGCCGCAGCATCCTTGCAAAGATTACTACAAAAATCAAAAACAAATCCGTTGATTTTTGCTCTGATAACAGATGGAATATTCATGTCAAATCTTACTGTTTCAATGGTCAATCCCTCTTTGTTAGACTTTCTGTGTTCAATAATACAATCAACAATTTCATTGAACGCAGTACCTTTATCTGCCGCTTCAATCGGTTCTCTATGAGCACGGTTAATTAAATCTAATAACTCGCTTGCATGAGTGTCGGCAATCTCATCTGCACTTCTTTTACACTCTCCGGATTCTCGGTCAATATTCCAAAAACTCTGCTCTTCAATATCTGAATCAAGATACTTTTGAAATTTGTCAAGCATAGACGGATATATTTTGTATTTTGGAAGAGTCATAATTCTATTTTTTCAAAAGAAATGCCGTGATTATTCATAAACTCTCCCAATAAAATGATTTGTTCTTTGGTCCCAAAAACCTTAAACGCACGTGTCAATTGCTCTGGTTGTTGAGTTTCTGTATTAATAACATTCTCATATTTTTGGGTCGTAGAATTGTGTGCGTTTATTGATTGTTCTTCAAATTCTCGTTGTTGTTGAACGGCAACTTGCTGAGCTAATGCCGCATTCTCTTCTTCTTCTCTCAATAAAGCAATATTTCGCTCAGATTCTGTCGTTTGGCTTGCTTTCTCTTCTGCCATTGAAGCGTCCTTTGCTTGTTTCAACTTTGCCAATCTATCCATCACAGATTTAATGTCTAAGCAATCTTTATATTCATTAACAGCATAAGAAATCTCAACATCAGTAAATCCAAAACAAGCCATAGCCTCAACACTTCCAATATCTGATTTGATTGTTTGTGAAATTTCAAACAATTCAGACTTGATAAATTTTTCACTTACCGTTTTATTCAACCATTTTTCATCAAAAATCTTGATTGGATTAACTCCACTCAAATCCGTGGCCGCAATAAGTTTATCTACAGTAATTCGCTTCTCTTTCTTAGCCTTCTCCTCACTCTGCCTAACCACTGTATCAATGGCAGACGATGCTTGTTTTATCAAATCGCACGTAGAACAAACAACCTCTTTAAACTCAGCAAAAGGCATCATAAACTCACGTTCAAATTCTAACCTTTTTGCATTCAAAGCCTTTGCTGTATTGTTAAGCATAGCCTTGTCTTTTTTGGCTGCATCAATGTTACTCTCATTATAATTATCAATGCTGTAGTTTGGTAAAGACTTTTCAACTAAAGTCTTTATATCTTTTGCATTGGTGGTTAATGTTCCGAGTGTTTTCTCGGATACAACTAACGCTAAATCTTTTTCTTGTAAAACTATCGCTGCGTTCATAATAATGTAGGTTTCTTGGGTTCATATAATTTTGAAACTGAATTAATTTTAAATCCTAACCCTATCGCTTTTTCGTGCAAAAGTTTAGAACACACCATTTTAGAATTCATAACATGATGTAAATTTTGTAATTTCGGCACTAAACTGTTGATTTCATCAATAGTCTTTACCTCTTGTAAGGTCGATTTTACACTGTCTAATAACATTTCATATTCTGCAATGTGCTCCTTGTTTCTAAGTTGAGCCGATTTGTAAGCCTCAATCACAGAAGAAATGTAATTGTTGGCACCTATAGAAACACCATTTTCATCAATAAGCACCGGTAATTTTGTAATGGTTGGCAACGAGCAGGTATTCTTGGCATAATATTGCTCTGTGGGATCAAAGGTGATAGTACGGTCTTTGCCAATCGCTTGCATATATCCCACAAGGTCAAGCTCTTTCATCAAATCATTGGCAGAACTCCCACCAATTTCCGGACGCTTTACAAACTCTTCACCCCTCTTTTCCTCCTTCTCATGAGCAATAAAAATGATGTTTTTACCTGAAACAAAAACCTGTTTAATAAAGTTCTGAAACATGGTTTTTCTTTGTCCATATCCCTGCAAGGATAAAGAACCGTCTCGCTTGCCTTGCTTTGAATCGTTTTTGACAATATATAAAGCCATGTAGTCAAGCATTTTACCAACAGTGTCAATAACAATGGTTTTAATCTCCGGCATTGTCTCTAACTCTTTCAAAGCTTCAGTAGTATCTTCCCAACTTTTAATCTGCACCGTTGCCACTTGGTGAGCTCCATTAATGCGTTGCACTCCACCGTCATAATCAAAAAGTACAGAATTTGGTGAAGAACACCCAAGCGTTGTTTTCCCAATACCGGGTTGTCCGTAAATAAGAATAGATAATGTTTGTTTTACTTCGAGTTCAGAAGGTTGTTTTATAAGTCCCATAATTGTAATGTTTGTGCCTCTCGGCGGTTATTATTTAATTTCTATAGTCTCAAATTCAGGAACATCTTTAAGATATTCATACACGTGATTGATAGCCCAACGAATATAATCAACTGCCTCTTGGTGAGATAGATACTTTCCCGCATTCGTAACAATAAGTCGATGTAAACTTTTTCTTTTGCTTGATAACAGCAATGATGGTAAATGCGCATTCATTGTTTTATAAATTTTTTGTCATAAATTTCTCTTACTTTCTCATACAATTTTTGCTGCTTTTTCGTAAATGACCTAAATGAATGATTTAGCCAACGGCAGATGTAGTAAACTTTATCGTTCTGATAATCAACATTATCAGTAGTTATAATCCAGTCGATAGCTAAATGTCCTCTTTCTCTTGCTCGAATAAACGCATTCACGAGGCCTGGATTCTCAAGTAATGAAATAGAATTTCTCGTAAAATTTGCCTTCGGACAAACAATACACCCAACTCGACTAAATTTTTCATAGTCAGGATTTATTGGTAAATTATATTTCTTTATATAACTCCACACATCTTCTTCGTGCCAATCAACAATAGGCTTTAACTGTATAACACTTTTAACTCCAATAGACTGACATCGTTCTTCAAAATAATCATTAATCAAATTTTTATTTTTCTTTAAAATAGTTTTATTCTTAAGCTCAACTACAGTTCTTTTTTTTCTCTTAAAACCCTCCTGCCGCCGAACGCCAACAATACTGCATTCATCAACATATTTTTGATTGTGTTTATAATCCGAGCAACAATAAGCCATTTCAACCGTTGGCAATAACCCGCCGTGATTTTTATAAATATTTTCAATGAACCCAAAATTATGGTCTCTTCTAACTATGACATCAGGATAATATTTTCTAATAAACATTCTCGTTACGCTACTTTCAAAAGAATGGTTAAAGTATGCTTTAAATTCAATTCCAGAGCGAATAGCAAGGTCATAAATCACCTGACTGTCTTTTCCTCCAGAAAATCCAAGCGCAACATCAAATCCCATTAATTCCGCTATTTTTGAAAATTTTTTAATTCGTTCAATGGCTTCAGCCTCAAATTCTTTAAAAAACAAACTCGCAGTTACTCGTGTCATTTGTGATGTATTTAACTTGTGTTATATTTAATTGATTAAACTTCAACAGTTAAACATCATCTCCCCGCCAATTCCAACGCCATCTTGACATCAACAACAATCTTTCTCCCGCTTTGAGTTATCGCTTTATCAATTTTTCCGCTTGCCTTCAAAGTCGATGCTGCACGCTTGGAGCAACCAAAAATCTTGGCAAGCCCGTCAAGGCCAAAAACATACCTCTCTTCATTGGTAAAGTCGCTTTCTTGAATCTGCAACATTTTGGCATGTTGAACAACCTCTAAAAATTCTCCGATAGTCAATTGCCATAGCGGCGTATTAATGTCTCTGGGTAACATAATCTTTAGATTTTGTCATTAAAAAATCCTCGTCGGTCTAATCTTCTAATCACAAACCAACAACAATTCAAAGAAGCAAAGCCGGCAATCTTAATAAGAATAAAGGTTGACACATCAATACTGTTGCCATCGGCGGCCAATAAAAAGATTGACAACAGTAACCATAAACCGGTAAAATAAAGAATAATTTTAGCTTTCATTGTGTTAATCATTTTGAGATTGTTGCTCTTCAGATAACCGGTTTTCTACACGCTTGCAGATCACAAAAATGGTAGACATTGAATAGATTTTGTATTTCTTCATCAACAACGCATCTACACGCGTAGCCATAGCTCCGGGCTGCGCCATCAGTTCTTTTCTTTCGTTGTATATCGCCAAGTCTAACGCTTCTTTCTTTTGGCGAAATGCAGTTTTCACTTTCTCTTTTTTCATGTTTGTAAATTTTAGCTTTGATTTCACACTTTGAAAAGCTACTTTTGTTTTCACTTTGATTACGTGGTTTCAAAAAGACGATACAAAGATACAGTTTTAAATCTGCAAAATGCAAATATTTTACAGATTATTTTATGCAAATACCGTAACTGATTGATTTTCAACAAGAAAAAATTATGGACATAACCTATAAAGAAGCAAAAAAACTTGATGTTATTATGGGTAGGTTCACTCAATCGTGTTGGAGAACGGAAATAGAAGACGAAAAAATGTACACTATCTTAAGTGGGATGGGATACGTTAGTTTAAATTGCACAACGGACAATGGATATGACGTTATGCTCACAGAAAAAGGAGATGAGTTTAGAGCGAGAAGTAGTTTTAAGGCTGAATTAAAAAACAACATTCTCAATCAAAAGAATCAAAGATGGAGTATTATTAACGCAAAAACAGCAACTATAATATCAATAATATCATTGCTTCTTTCCATTGTTACTTTGTTGTTGCAATTTGTCAAAAAGACGTGCCCTTGATTTTAGTTCCGATAAATCGTGCATTATAGTTGCTAACTTTTGGTCGGTTGGAGAACCTAAATTATAATTGATTGATTTCACATCAAAATCGTGATGAATGAATAATAAAATATCACTAATAGCACGATTATAAAGTTGACTTTGTAAGTCAAGAATAATTTTTAATGCTTCTGCGTCCATAATAGTAATGTATAAAGTTAGAGTTTTGCAAATATACAGTTTTAAATCTGCAAAATGAAAACATTCCAATATAAATATCATACGAAAATTTTTACATGAAAAACTTAATCATTATTCTACATCTAACTATTGACGTGTAAAAAGTAAAATGAAATGAAAGAACGGCTTATAGAATTTTTGGCTTACTTAAAAATAGGGCAGGCAAAATTTGAAAAAAACTGCGGATTAGCAAATGGATTTGTTAATAACACAAGCGATAATCCCACTTTAAAAACATTAGAAAAAATAAAAGAAAGATACCCAGAACTAAATATCAATTGGTTAAAGACAGGAGAAGGGAAAATGCTCAACGAAAAACAGGAACAGGAGACTAATTTTATCCCATTACTCCCAATTTCTGCACAGGGCGGAACACTTAACGATTTTGTACTTTCTGTCCAAGACAGCGACTGCGAAAAAATAATATCGCCCGTCAAAGGAGCAGATTTTGCCATGACAGTATCAGGCGACAGCATGGCACCGGAGTATCCGTCAGGATCAAAAATATTGATAAAAAAAATCAACGAAAATTCTTTTATCGAATGGGGACGTTGTTATGTGTTAGACACTTGCAACGGAACCGTAATAAAAAAGTTGGTGGCGCCCGATGAAAATGACAGCAAATTTGGGTTCAATTATATCACATGTATATCCGTCAACCAAAACCCAATATACAAACCATTCCGAGTTCCAAAAGATGACATTTACGCAATATATAGAGTATTATTATTATTAACCGAAAAGTAAATCACAGTATGAAAAAGTATTTTTTAAGAGCATTGTTAGCCATTTTCTTGATAGGTATTTTACCATTAACAAACCATTCATCGGTAGAAGCCAAAGGAAAGAAAACCGTACACGTAAAGTCTTATACAAAAAAAGACGGAACAAAAGTCACAAGTCATAAAAGAAGTAAACCAAGTAAAAAATAAACATTATGGAATATGTAGCACTAATTGTAGGATTAGCATTGTTTGTCATTCAAATATTGATGATTGTAAAATTTTTCCAAATTGCCGCAGATTTACGTGTCATTAAACGAAATTTATGCCCAAGTGATGCTGCTAAAGATGAAAGTATTGCAATTGACCATGATAAACAACCGCAAATTGACGAAAATAGAAAATTTAAGATTGATGACCATGTAGTAAAGAAAAACTCCGGACAACAATATAGAATTATTGGTTTTGACAAAGAAACTACTTCATTTTATATATGCTCTGCCAGTGGCGGGCAAGTACAAGAAACACTGCACGAAAATGAAATAGAATTGTTTGCGGATTACGCTCGTAAATATAAGAAATAGATATATGAAACCACCCATGTCTAAGATTTATACACACAAGGAAATGATTGTATATCAATAGCTTACAAAATATAAACAGATGAAAAAATTACTGTACCTGCTTTTAATGATAGGTATCTTAAATTGTACCAAAAAAAATAATAGTGATGACTTTGTTAATGTTGAGCCTTTATTCCCAAATGGAAGTTATCCAACGACAAAATTAGATACATCAATTTATAAAATTACAAGGCATTACTCTTTGATAGATACAGTAACAACTCCGATACCTGAATTAAATATTGGAGTAAAATACGATGACGGAAGTACTGTCAGTGTAACTTGGAAAATAAATAACATTACATATAAAGACAGTACTTTGCATACGTACTGGAATGGAGACATTAGCCAATGGGTATCCTATAATGCAATACAATTAGGTACTAAAAAAATAGAGGTCGGAGATAAAATTTCTGTAGAGGTTGCCATTGATAATAAATCCTATAACCAAGAAATCACAATGAAAGAAAATAAGCGTGTTTCAGATGTTTTAGGTCTTAATTTTGGCGTAACTAAAAATAATGTAAGTTACAATGAATTGGAAAGGCTAAAGTTATTTGTTGCATATCCAATATTTTTTTTTGAATACCTTCCAAATACGGCAACAATATTTTCCTCTTCAAATATAAACTATGGAATGATTTCAGGCTGGAAAACTACAGGAACAACAATTTATCGCTTTCAAAATAATCTGTTGGTTGAAGTAGGTGAATATAATAATGATGATGTAATGACCGACAGTTTACTCAATTATTGCCGAAAAATTGGATTAAAAGAAACTCCTGAAATATCAGAAGATGGAAAAATAGATAGGCCCTACACGTGGAATAACGAAAAAATAGAATTTACACTCTCTACCATTGATGACGCACAAATTCTCGAAAATAACACACGAGTAGTCGGAACAGCTGTTGGTGTTTCCTACAGAAAAATGTAATATTTATCAGTAGGATATATGATATAACAACTCAAATAGATAGTTTTACATGGGAATACTTAACATATTCAAAAAAAAGAAAAAAGATAAATCACATGAATTGAATCTTGGAGATGGAATATTTGCAAATGAAAAAGGGAAAATTTACGGAGAACTGAAAATAAAAACTTCATTGAATGACAAAGAATCTATACACACATTGACGGTAAACACAACCATTGAAAAACTAAAAGAAGATGACGAACAAAGAAAATCCAAATTCTTGTGAACGAGACCCAAACGATGATGAAGTGAGATTTTCTCGTGACGATTACGATAAATATCTCTCAATAATAATTGGACTTTCTGATGAAATTCATGAAAAAATAAGAAAAAATATATATTCGGCTGAATTTTATGGATATAACAATATTATCATATCGAAAAATACACACAAAGAGATTCTATTAAGGCATCAACAACACAATGATTTTATAAAGCGAAGAAATAAAGTGTATGGATTGCTTAGCAAAGCAAATGAATTAGAAAAATCAGGCAATATCAATCTTGCAATAGCGATGTATCATGAAGTGATAAATATTGGGTATGACGATGTCGGATATGGAAAAGATAAACCATATAATAGATTAATTATTTTATACCGAAAAATTAAAGATGTTGATAATGAAATTAAAATCATAGAACAAACTATAAAAGTATTATTGGAGGAAAATAGAAAACTCGCCTACAGAGCCATAGAGTTGTATCCTGATAAGAAAGAAGAGATATTATCCGCAATACCAAGTTGTAGTCGTGTTATGGGAGATAACGGATTCTATTGTTTTATCCCATACGATGCTATAAAATATAGGGATCGATTATTAAAGATAAAAAATAATGGAAACAATAAAAATTAAAGTGGCCGATTATTACGGAAACCCATCATATTATTCCGTAATGCCTATAGAATTATTTGACTCACTTGAAGCCGCAGCACTCAATGGTGAAGAATATATTGATGCAGACAAAGACCAAGTAGAGCAAATGATTGCCGATCATCAAAATAAAATGCAGCAATGTTGAAAAATATAAGGCCTGAAATTATTTCCATTCAACGCCGATTTTTTGAAGTGCTTGACGTATTGATCAACACAAAGCAATGCGGAGGACTGCAACCTTTCTGCGAAAAACACAACTTAAATCGCGTAAAGTACTCAAACATAAGAACAGAACTCCGCAAGCCTGCTGAAAACGCCAAACCAACCAATTACAAAGTGATTGACTTGGACGCATTGACCTATATCTGCAATGACTACAACGTATCACCCGATTGGCTTTTATTTGGTAGAGGAGGAATGTTCAGAAAATAAACAAAAAGACAACAGGCAGCAATGTACATCAAGCGAAACTCCATATTTCTTATTGACCGTGAGCCAAACAGTCAAGACGGAAAACTTAGATACAGAATAAAGTGGAACAATAACACGGTAGCATTCAATGTCGGATTTCGTGTGGAATTCGACAAGTGGAGTAAAGAAACTCAACGCTGTAAAAATAATACCACCCACGGAAAACAAAAAATACCGGCAGCAATCATCAATAAAGAAATTAACCGCTTCGAGGACATTGCTCAACAAATATTTACTGCCTTTGAAAACGCAGATAAAACACCGGAAGCAGACGAATTTAGAGAAGAATTTAATAAAAAAATAGGAAAAGTAAATACATCAAACAAAACATTTTTATCAATCTATGATGAGTTTACTTATGACACAGGAATAAAAAATCAGTGGACAGATGCCTCTTTCAAAAAATATACTACACTCAAAAATCACCTTACATCATGCTTTCCAAACATCACATTTCACCAATTAAATGAAGAGGGATTAAACAATTTTGTCCACTATCTCCGCAACATCAAAGAGTATAGAAACAGCAGCATAGCAAAGCTTTTAAGCTTTCTCAAAAGTTTTCTACAGTGGGCTACAAAAAAAGGATACAACATCAACAAAGACTACATATCATTCAGCCCAAAGTTAAAAACCTCTGAAAGAAAAGTTATTTTTTTGGACTGGGAAGAGTTGATGACACTCTACAATTATCAGGTACCGGAAACAAAAAAGCACCTTGAACATATCCGCGATGTATTCTGTTTTTGTTGTTTTTCGAGCCTTCGATATTCAGATGTTGCCAACCTGAAACGCTCAGACGTATTTCAAGAATACATCTCAATTACCACAATAAAAACTTCTGACAGTATCACCATCGAGTTAAACGACTACTCCAAAGAAATCTTACATCGGTACTCAGAACAAACGTTTTTCAACAATTTGGCTTTACCCATCATCAGCAATCAAAAAATGAATGTTTATCTGAAAGAACTTTGCCAACTTTGTGGATTAAATAAACCTGTAACGATTACATACTACAAAGGAAATCAACGTATAGACCAAACATTTCCAAAATATGAATTGATTACCACCCATTGTGGACGCAGAACATTTATTTGCAACGCTCTTATGCTTGGAATCGCTCCGCAAATTGTCATGAAATGGACAGGACACAGCAACTATTCTGCCATGAGACCTTACATCGATGTTGCCGACAACACAAAAAAACAAGCCATGAATTTATTTAACAAAAAGTCCTTACATGAAAAATAGCGGGGACTTTTTTTCGTTCCGTTTATTGCATTTTCGTTCTTTTTATTTCTTGATTCTTTTTGACAATCTGTAGAAAACATTAGATTTTCAAAGAAATGCTCATCACTATTCTACACACTTCTCGTCCGATATGCTCCACAAAATAAAAACAAAGAGAGTATGTTCATTGTGAGCATAC
>CAZTAY010000066.1:0-15059 GCA_964611655.1 uncultured Eubacteriales bacterium | reverse complement strand
GACGCCCTAACAGGGAAGCCCCTTGCAAATGCACGGTTTAAGGTAACAGACGGCGCACACGCTGTTGTGGGTAACACAAACGGCGAATATACCACCAACGAAAACGGCGAGTTTTTAGTGCCAAATGTAAAGCCCGGCAGCTACGTTGTAACGGAGCTTGAAGCCCCGGAGGGTTACGTTATCGAAACAACGCCCCAAACCGTAAATGTTGGCACGGACGGTAAAGTTTATAAGGTGAGCTTCAAAAATCAGCCTATAGGCACACTTGTTATACTAAAGCTCGATTCGGCTACAAAAGCGCCATTAGCCGGAGCGGAATTTAAAGTGACGGACTCTAAAGGCGCTGTAGTTGGCACGGGTAACGGCATTTTCAAGACCGACAGCAAGGGCACAATCACGATACCCAATCTCCAAAAGGGTGCTTATATCGTTGAGGAAATAAAAGCCCCGGAGGGTTATGTGCTTGAAAATCAGACCAAAACCGTTGAGGTGGACTACGGCAAAACGTACACGTTAGAGTTTTTTAACAAGCCATTAGCAAGCCTTATAATCAAAAAGCTTGATTCCCAAACAAAAGAGCCGCTTATGGGCGCAAGGTTTAAGGTCACTAAAAAAAGCGGCGATATAATCGGCGAATATACCACCGATGGCAACGGTATTATTCAACTTGACGATTTATCCCCCGGTTGGTATTCGGCAGTAGAGGTTGCTGCGCCCAACGGCTACAAGCTTGTTGAAACCGCAAGGGATTTTGAAATAACCCACACAAAGACTGTTACACTGGAGTTTTTCAATGAAAAGCTTACTTCTCTTATTATCAAAAAGTTAGATGATAAAACCGGCGCACCGCTTAAAGGAGCGGCGTTCACGGTTGAGAAGCAAAACGGTCAGATTGTGGGCAATTTTACTACAGATACGGACGGTTTAATTATTATCCCGACCCTTGCCCCGGATTTTTACATCGTGCGTGAAACCAAGGCCCCGGAGGGTTATGCACTTGAGGAAACGCCTAAAACCGTTGAGGTTAAGACGACAGCTCCAACGGTCGTTACTTTTACAAATAAGCTTATGGCAGGGCTTCAAGTTAAGAAAATCAACAGCGTAACAAGACAGCCAATATCCGGCGTTGAGTTTTCTCTCTCCAATATGAATGGTGAACGAATCGGCAACTTCAAAACCGGGGCAGACGGCTTGTTTTTCGTGCCGCAGCTTGAACCGGGCTGGTACAGCCTTTACGAAGTGAAAGCTGCAGACGGCTTTATTTTGGACAGTGAACCTAAGAATTTTGAGGTTATCACAGGCAAAAACACCGTGATAGAGGTTGAAAACACGCCTGTTTCTTCTATCCTCATCAATAAAACCGATGCCAACACACGCAAGCCGTTAGCCGGAGTGCGTTTCGAGGTATCCAAAGAAAACGGCGAGAAAATAGGCGTTTTTGAAACGGATATAAGCGGTAGAATTGTAATCAGCCCTGTATCAGCCGGAAAGTATGTTGTTGTGGAAACGGAAGCCTTAAAAGGCTACGAACTTGACAGCAAAGCAAAGGAAGTTTTTGTGCAAGAAGGCAAGCAAGCGGTCATCAACATCACAAATAAGCCAATGTCCGGGCTTCGTATATTGAAAATTGACAGCATTACTAAAAAGGGCATTTTTAACGTAGGATTTATGGTTTTTAATGAAAACGGCAAGGTGGTTGGCACATATTACAGCGATAATAACGGTGTTGTAGACTTTGCCGGGGTTTTGCCCGAAGGTCGTTATACAATCCGGGAAACACGCCCGGCAGAGGGATATTATAACGATGATGTGCCTAAAACTGTGCAATTTGAGGCCGGAAAGTATACAGAAATTGTCTGGCAAAACGTGCCTAAAATGGGGCAAATACAGATTTTGAAGCTGTCCGGGGACGAAAACGAAATTAACGGTTTGCCGGCCGGTACACCCCTTGAAGGGGCAATTTTTGAAATATATGCCTATAAATCCGGCAATCTCGTTGACCGTTTTGTATCCGGCAAGGACGGCCGGGCGGTATCAAAGCCGTTACCCCTTGGGCGTTATCTTGTGAAAGAGGTGCAGGCCCCACCGTATTACAGGCTTTCCGACAAGCAGCTTGATGTTGAAATTGAGTTTGCCACGCAGATTTTAAAGCTTGAATTTACAAATTACAGCGCAAACACCGGCGTTCATATCCGCAAAACAGGCAATGTTGAAACTATGCCGGGGCATACAATCCGTTATGACATCAAAGCCGTACAAAACACCGGGACTGTGCCGCTTTCAGACTTTTATTGGCGTGACATACTGCCTGTTGATGCCGTAAGGCTTAACAAGATAGTCACCGGGACATATAACCAATCATTAAAGTACAAAGTCTTTGTTACCACAAATAAAGGTGATACACGGATTATCGCCGACAATTTAAGCACCACCAAAAACAATGTAATTGATTGTTCTCCGGCTTCATTAGGGCTTAAAAATGATGAGTTTGTAACGTCATTTACGTTAATGTTTGGTACGGTTATAGCCGGATTCGCCCAAGTGGAGCAGCCACAAATTTTTGTTGACGTGCTGAAAACTTTGCCTAACGGCTATCAGTTTTCCAACAAATGCGATGTTGGGGGCAAATATGGCTCAGAGTGGGTTATTGGAAATTCAACGTGGTTGACAACAGTGTACCGTGGCTCTGACACCCCCTTGCCAAAGACAGGCTACTAAAATCAAAAGTCACGAAAGGCGCTATTTTCGGGACTTTTTCGCGTATTACACTTGGCGCCACCCTTTTGTTATGCTATGATTGTCCTGTGGTGAAAACCACAATACATAACAAGGGGGGGCGGCTATATCGGACTTATGAGGATTAAAAAAGAAGCGGCGTAAACTTTTGACGAAGCCGCCGCTTCTTAGCAACACCGCTTGAAAAGGCGGGTTATGCTTGGATTGTACCACTATTAACCCCTCTTTTCAAGCATTTTTACAATTTTGCTAAAGGGGATTTTCAAATGGAAAAAAGCATTATCGCCGACATCTATAACGGCAATATTAATCCGTATGTTAAGGTTACTGCTAATGAAACGGCTTACAATGAAGCAATGGGCGTGTTGACCGAAAATGAGGATAAGTTAAATGCAGTGCTATCAGATTCCGACAGGGAAGTTTTCAAAAAGTTTGCTGATACACAGATTGACATTAACAGCTTGACCAATACCGATAAATTTGTTGCCGGGTTTAAAATCGGCGCAAGGGTAATGATGGAGGTTTTGGCTGACTGTAATTGAAGAAATGCCCCAACGGTTTTGGTCGTTGGGGTTTGTTTTCGTATAAGGGCTATATGTTATATCACTTCTTACTTTTTAAATACGGTCCATTATTACCTTAAAACAAAAGTAAAACGCAGCCAAATTCATGAAGAAACCAATTATAAATTCGATTAGATTTATCTTTTTCATAAAAATAAATATTACTCGTGTAATAAGGATTATAAAAATAATCAATAGTGATACTTCTGATATTCTTACAGCTAAATTCCATGAAAACATACTGCTAACATTGTTTTGCACATAATAGCTAATAAGTATTAGTATGTAATTGATGAAAATGACTATAACTGGGAAAGTGAAAAATGAATTGTTTCTGCTTGGTTTTTCAAATAGTTGTTTTTTCATATTTTCCTCCTTTTGTATAAAAACTCTGAATAATTAAATCAGTTTTTAACTATAGCATACATCTTCATATCAACAACTTTGCCGTTTTTCACTGCATTTTTTCTTAGCAAGCCCTCAAAACTAAACCCGGCTTTTTCAAGTATCCGGCAAAAAGCAATGTTATGGGCGAAAGGTTCTGCAAAAATCCTTAAAATATCTGTATTTTCAAAGATATAATTACAAGCCAGTTTAACAGCCTTTGTACCAATACCCTTACCCCAATAGTTTTCAGCAACATAGTACCCCATTTCGGCAGTTAGCCTATGAATATTGTCTTTTCTGAAAACACCGATACTGCCTATTACTTTACCGTCTGCAACGATAGCCCATGGGTATGCGCTGTCTTTCTCCACACTTAGCATAGCCGTGATAAAGTCGCAAGCATCCTGTAAGGTGTATGGGTAAGGTAAGCCGTCACGAACGTTATCGTGTATTTTTTTATTATTTATTGTATTTGCAAGGTCTTGTGCATCTTCAATTTGCCACTTGCGGATTGTAATGTCCATTGTTGAACCCCCCTGTTTTAGCTTAATATACATCATCTACCACACTTTCGCAACAAACACTTAACCCGGTTATCCGGGTATTTTTATTTTGGAGGGATATTATGTTTATCGAACTTGGAAGATTAACAAGAAATGTAGAGGTTAAAACCGTTGTTGTGGGCAAAGAAGAAAAATCAGTGCTTAACAACTGCCTTGCCGTCAATTATGACAAGGACAATACGGCATTTATTGATTTTACTGCTTGGGGCGGCATTGCAGAAACAATAGGCAAATACCTTTCAAAAGGTAATGAGGTATTGTTAGAGGGAGAGCTGCGCAATAAAAAGCTTAAAGTAGGAGATAAGGAATACACCGTGCCTTATGTCCTTGTAACGAAAATCCGCTTTACCCACGGAAATAAAAATCTTGAAGATTTTATATAAAATGGAGGAACGTCTATGTCTAATTTTAAAGTATATAACGCAATCTTTGCCCCGAACATATCATCAACCGCAAAGGTTGTTTATGCCTATTTGTGCAAATGCACAAACAACGCCGGAGAATGTTATCCCTCGCAAGGATTAATAGGACAAAACTGTGGAATTAGCGTTAGTACAGTGAAAAAATGTCTTAAAGAACTTGAAAATGCCGCTTTAATCAGTATTACAACACAAATGCGGCAGACAGGCGGTAAGCGCTCTAATCTTTATGCCGTCAACAAATGTGAGGGCGGTTATTTCATAGCACCGGCGTACATATTTTCACAACCATTAAGCCCAAAGGCAAAGGTGACTCTTTTGTATTTTTGCCGTCTTTCCGGCGGCACTGATAAGGTTTTCCCATCACACAAGACCACAGCGCAAGCTTGCGGTCTATCTGTAGCAGGGGCGCGGCTTGCCATTGACGAACTTGAAGAATCGGGCTTAGTAACCAGACAGGCACAATATCGGGCAGATAATGGGCAACGTGCTAATCTGTATTCAATAATACACCCTTGCCAACAAACGACTGATGCGCCGCAAAATACGGTTTGCAAGTTGAAGCAATCTGACGAAAAAGCAGATAAGCCAACAAACAGCACCCCCCATAGCAAAAATATAGCAACCACCCCTGCTATCAGCCACCCAGCGGAACTTAAATCTATAATGACTTATGCCTATAATGACTTAAAAAGCATTATGGTCAAAAAAATGAAAACTAAAAACCTTAAATTATCTAATAGTACTATGTTTAAGGCTGTTGATGGTTACTGCCACCTTGAAATCAATCAACACCTTGGTTATGACACAAAGCTTGTGGAGAAAGCACGCCCTCCAACGCAATTAGCTTTTTTCTTTTGAAAATAATTCTGAATTGAATTAATCGACAAAAAGACTTATAATATGTCAATAGCCTTTTTTTGGTAGTTTTTAAAGGAGTGCCTTATGTTGCTATCACCCTTTCACGCTATGTATATTGCTATAAAGCTGTCATCTTATGCCTTTGGGTACGAGAAGCTTATAGGCGTTTACGCTTCCTCTGACATTGAAGTTTATCCCTATCAGATAGCTTCAGCTATGTTTGCCCTGCGCTCTCGTTATTTAAAAGGGGCTGTCATCTGTGATGAAGGCGGTTTAGGCAAGTCATATTCCGGGCTTTTAGCTGTTGCTCAGAAATGGTATGAGGGGAACGACAGGGTTTTAGTCGTAACACCTACACCGTTACTGCACCAATGGATAACGCTGCTTGATACTTCATTTACTCTCCCGTTTATCGTGGTAGACAGCCAATCTGCATACGATGAACTAATTGCGAACGGTCAAAGCAATCCCTTTGTGCAAGAAGCAATTGTAATTACCACATATGATTTTGCTATAGAAAAATCGGAAGAAGTAAAACAAGCCGCCTTTCAAGTAGCGTTATTCGAGGAAGCGCATTTCTTACGCCGTATTTATACAGGCGAAAACAAGGGAGCTTTAGCCCTTAAAGAAGCCGTTTATGGGGCATTTAAGCTTCTTCTTACCGCAACCCCTATGCAAAATTCAATTATGGATTTATATGGACTCATTAATTTTATTGACGATACGGTATTTGCAGACGAAAAAACATTTTACGCACAGTATTTCAGACGGCCGGAAAACTACCCGGAGCTTGCAAGCAGGGTAAGCCGTTATTGCTTTAGAACCCTTAAACGCCAAGTAAAAACCTACGTTAAGTTGCCAGAGCGTATACCCATCACCCTTGAGTTTACGCCTTCTGAAAAAGAAGAAAGGCTTTACAATTTACTTGAAAAATACATAAATATGCCGGATAAAAAGGCATTTCCTAAAATGGATAAATACAGGCTTACCTTTACACTTATCCGACTGTTTTCATCATCTACAGCCGCCCTGCGCCACACTCTTGCCGGGGTTGCAAACAGGCTTAAAAAACTCGATAAAGCCGATGATGAGCTTGCACAAATAAATGATATGCTTGCCCTCGCCGACAGCATTAAAGAAAACACAAAAGGCAGTCTACTTTTAACTGCCCTTAAAGATGGCTTTAAAAGGCTAAAAACCCTTGGCGCAAGCAAAAAAGCACTGATTTTCACCGAAAACAGAGAAACGCAAAAATATTTGTACGGGCTTTTGAGCAAAGGCAAGTACAAGGGCAAAGTTATCACTTTTAACGGTGATAAAAGCCGTGATTACACCATAATGGAACGCTTTAAAAACGAAGCGGAAATACTTATCACGACAGATATAGCGGCAGAGGGCTTTAATTTATCTTTCTGTTCGCTGATAATAAATTACGATATGCCTTATAACGTACTGAAAATAGAACAGCGCATAAATCGTTGCCACAGAATCGGGCAGCAAAATGACTGTTTCGTTATAAATTTCTTAAACCGCAACAGCTTTGCAGATGTTCGTATGCTTGAACTTATTAACAAACGTATACTGCAATTTGACGGCATTTTCGGCTCTACAGATGATGTTATCGGCAATTTCAGCCCGGATTTATCCGAAAGTTACGGTAAAATACTTGAAACAGCACGGACAAAAGATGAAATAGACCGTGCATTTAATGCGGTTTTATCAGAGTTTGAGCCGAAAAATAAGCAGTTGGTAACAAACGCCGAGGAAACGCTCTACGCAACATTCAGCAATGAAATTTCAGCCAAGCTTACAATTACGCCCCAATATGTTAAGGATAAAACGGAGGAAATAAACAAAGAACTTTGGGAACTGACGAAATTTTTCTTTCAAAAATCCGAGGATTACAAGTGCATTGATGAAACACGCACCGTCCGAATTTCGCTTAGACCCCATAAGGTTTTTACTGGGACAAAGCTTGGGCGGAACGAATATAGCATAGATGATAAAACCCTGCCTAAATCCGGCCGCCATACCGTTACAGGAGTATTGGCAAGAAACATCATAAGCGAATTATTTTGGCGCGGAATACAAGACAAGGGTGAAGTTTATATTAAAGCAGGTAAATTTGGGCGGAAAAAGTGTCAAATCGGATATTATGAAGTTAAATTTAAAAGCCGAAACAGCGTTCTTCATAACATACGCTATGATATTTTCGTGGGTGTAGGTGCTAACGGTGAGATTATTTCCGATGATGAGTGCCGCCGCATAATGGCGTTGCCGGTTGAGCGTTTTACTGCTTTTGATGAAATTTACGGCGATAAAGACGGTATTTCAAAGCCGAAACGGCACGACCCTACTGATGATTTAGTTGACATAGCTGAACTTAGAAAAAAAGCCGCCACCGAGTCTGACAGTGCCGTTAAAGACGAAATAGACAAGCTTAAAGCCTACAATACCGACCTAAAATTAACGCTAAACCGTGGTGTTGAAGCCTTGAAGCGAGAGCTTGCAAGCATTGAACAAAAAGCCGCAAATGTTACCACACGGCTTGAAAAATTGGACATACAAAAGCAATTAATTTCCAAGCAAAGGGAGTTAAAACAGCGAAAACAAAGCTTGTTTATGGACGGCATTAAAATGAATTTAGAGCTTGAAAACGAAATCATGGAACTTGTTGACAATGCAGAGCTTGAAATGGTTGTAAAACGGATTTTTTTAATATCAGTTAGGGAGGCGCAGTAATGCACGAAAGAGATAATATTATGGACGGTATGAGTATGGACATAGAAAAAAACGAGCGTGAAAAACTAAAGGCAGTTTTCCCGGAATGCTTCACCGAGGGAAAGCTTGACATTGACAAGCTGCTTAATATGTGCGGCGAATACATAACGGACGATTATGAGAAGTACGAATTTAAGTGGAAGGGCAAAAGCGAGTGCCTACAGCTTGCGCAAAAGCGTTCCACCGGTACTTTACGCCCTTGTGCTGATGAAAGCGTAAACTTTGATACTACCAAAAACCTTTACATAGAGGGCGATAATTTAGAGGTTTTAAAGTTGTTGCAGACCTCTTTTTATAGCAAGGTTAAGATGATTTATATCGACCCACCTTATAACACGGGAAATGACTTTGTGTATAATGATGATTTTGCCGACCCGATAGCGAAATATAAGGAAGTGACGAGCCAAGCTACAAAGTCCAACAGTGAAGCTATGGGGCGTTTTCATACGAATTGGCTTAATATGTTGTACCCTCGTCTACGGTTGGCGGCTACATTGCTAAGAGATGATGGGGTTATGTTCATTAGTATTGATGATAATGAACTTTATAATCTTAAAAAGGTATGTGATGAGGCATTTGGTGAAGAGAATTTTGTTGGTAATGTTATCATCAAAAGCAATCCGCGTGGCTCACAGTCTGATGCTGAACTTGCAGGACAGCACGAATATTTATTAATCTATGCCAAAAACCTTGAATGTGCTGATATTATTGGTTTAGAGCTTTCTTTAGAAATGACAAATGAATATAAGTTTGAGGACAAAAACGGTCAGTATCGGCTTCTTGGTTTGCGACAACGAGGTGGATTTTGGAGAAGAAGCGAAAGACCAAACTTGTTTTATAGCATTTTTGTCAATCCTATAGATGGTGCAGTATCATTATCTAAAACTAAAGAATACTCTTTTGAAGTAAAACCTATACAACCTTCAACAGGGGAGGACGGAACTTGGCGTTGGAGTAAGGAAAAATTTGAAAAAGATAAACATTACTTATTAGCAAACAAAATAAATCGAAGCGGAAATGAAGTTTGGGACATTTTTCAAAAGGATTATATTAGTGGTGAAGATGGTGCAAAGCGCACTAAGGCAAAATCACTTTGGGATGATAGAGAAGTTAATTATCAAAATGGAACTACTGAAATCAAGGAATTGTTAGGAAGTGGGGTTTTTAATTACTCCAAACCAGTGTATTTAATTAAACAAATGTTAAGAATGATTGGTGCTTCTGATAGCGACTTAATCCTCGACTTCTTCTCCGGCTCGGCCACCACAGCCCACGCAGTAATGCAGCTTAACGCCGAGGATGGCGGCAACCGCCAATTCATTATGGTTCAGCTACCCGAACTGTGCGATGAAAAAAGCGAAGCTTACAAAGCCGGTTATCGTAACATCTGTGAAATCGGCAAGGAGCGTATTCGCCGTGCAGGGCAAAAGATAATGGAACAAACAAGCCAAATGACTTTAGATGAGCGAAAACCTTTAGACATAGGTTTTAAAGTGTTTAAGCTTGATACATCAAACTACAAAACCTGGGACAATTCGCCTGTTGGCGATGATATGCTTATGCTTGAAAACCGCATAAATTCAATGATTGAACGAGTTAAGCCCGACAGAACGGATTTTGATATGGTGTACGAGATAATGCTAAAGCAGGGCATTGAATTGTACACATCAGTGGAACAGCTTGACATTATGGGCAAAAAAGCTTATTCCGTCCGTGAGGATTGTTTGTTGTTAATCTGCCTTGATAGCGGAATTACAACTGAAATGGTTGAGCAAATGGCTGATTATGCACCGGGGAAAATAATATTCGGGCAAGCCTGTTTCCCCGATATGACCGCTATGTCAAACGCCAAGCTTGCGCTTAAAAGCCGTAGGATTGAGCTTAAATTTGTGTAAGCCAAAATAGCGGACATAGGAAAGAGGTGTCAATGATGAAGCTAAAATTTAAAGACCAACAATTTCAAACCGATGCCGTAAACAGCATTACAGGGCTTTTTCGTGGGCAGGAGAAAAAGAACAGTGTTTTTTCCATAATCGAGGATAGGCAAATAAGCCTAATTCAAAATGACTATGGTATCGGCAACCTTTTAACCTTAACCCAAGAGCAGATTGAAGCCAATATGCACGACATTCAGATGAAAAACAATTTACCTAAAACTGCGTTAGAGGACGATATTAAAGCCTTGTCTTTCTGCGTGGAAATGGAAACCGGGTCCGGCAAAACAATGGTTTATTCAAAAACTATTCTTGAACTTAATAAGCAATACGGCTTTACAAAGTTTATAATCGTTGTGCCAAGTGTTGCTATACGTGAGGGCGTATATAAATTTCTTGAAATTACAAGGGAGTATTTTGCTACTCTCTATGACAATGTACCCTATCGTTTTTTCATATACAACTCGGCGAAACTGTCTGAAATACGGCGTTTTGCCACAGCTTCAGACATTGAAGTTATGATTATTAACATTGATGCGTTCAGAAAGAGCGAGAACATCATAAATCAAGCCCACGACAAGCTAAACGGCGAATCTGCAATGCGATACATACAAGACACAAGCCCAATTGTAATAATAGACGAGCCGCAATCGGTGGATAATACGGAAAAGGCAAAAGAAGCAATTGCAAGCCTTAACCCCCTTTGCGTTTTGCGGTATTCGGCTACCCACAAAGAAAAAATCAATCTGATGTACCGCCTTACACCGGTAGACGCTTATCAAATGGGGCTTGTTAAGCAAATATGCGTATCAAGCAATCAGTCGGCGAGCGGCTTTAATAAGCCATATATACGTCTTGTAGATGTTTCAATGGATAAAGGCTTCAAGGCAAAGGTTGAAATCGATGTAAAAGGCAAAGACGGCAAAGTTACACGCAAGCTTTTGACCGTAAAGCCGAAAGCCGACCTTTTCATACTTTCCGGCGAACGAGAGCTTTATGACGGATACATCATTGAAGGCATTGACTGCACCCAAAATTTTGAGTGTATTGAGTTTGGAAACACCGAAAAGCTAAAGCTTGGGCAAGCAATGGGTATCATTGACGAATATACCGTTAAAAAGGCGCAAATCAAACGTACAATTGAAACTCACCTTGAAAAAGAACTGCGCTTGACAGGCAAGGGAATTAAGGTTTTATCGCTGTTTTTTATTGATGAGGTTAAAAAATACAGAGATTATGACTCAAAGGATACTCGCGGCGTCTATGCGGAAATGTTCGAGGAAAGCTATGTGGAGCTTATGGCATTACCTAAATTTGCTGCCCTTAATGAGCGGTTTTATCACCCCATAGACAAAATCCACGATGGCTATTTTTCACAGGATAAAAAGGGCAATTACAAGAACACTAAAGGCGATACACAAGACGATTACAACACATACAACACAATTATGAGGGACAAAGAATGGCTTTTATCATTTGATTGCCCCTTGCGGTTTATCTTCTCCCATTCGGCGCTTAAAGAAGGTTGGGATAACCCGAATGTTTTTCAAGTGTGTACACTTATTGACCAAAAATCAACCTTTACTTGCCGCCAAAAGGTAGGCCGGGGCTTGCGGCTGTGCGTTGACCAAAACGGCGAACGCATTGAGGACAAAAATATCAACATTCTGCACGTTATGGCTACTGAAACATTTGCCGATTTTGCCGAAACTTTGCAAAAAGAAATTGAACAAGAAACCGGTCTTAAATTCGGTGTGCTTGATATTGGGTTGTTTTCGGGCTTGACTTACACCAAGGAAATTGTTTCACAAAAGAAAGTTGAAATGCCCGAAGCTAAAATGATTATGGATTTTATGGTTGACAACGGTTTTATGTCAAAGGACGGCAAACCAACAGAAGAAGCAAAAGCAACATTTGTAGACGGCACAAAACCTTTGCCGCCACAACTTGAAACAGCTAAAGATACTGTGACTCAAGCTATTTCAAAGGGCGAAGCTGTTAAAACAGAGGACTTAATCGGTGCAACATATGACGAAAAAATTACTGTTGAGCAAACCGTAGGTTATGAAGAAGCACAGGAGCTTATTAAGCATTTTGAAGATAAAGGTTATATTACCAAAACAGGCAAAATAAAGGACACAATGAAAAACGACCTTTTAAACGGAACGCTTAACTTGCCCAAGAAATATGAAAGTGCCAAGGAGAAGTTTGAAAATGTCATTAAGAAGGCTGACAACAAGCCACCTATACGTGATGCCGCACGTGATGTTGTTGTAAGGCTTAACAATCAAGTGATGGCTTCGCCGGAATTTATGGCATTGTGGGATAAAATCAAGCAAAAAACCGCTTACCGTGTGAACGTGGACAGCGAATCCCTTAAAAAACGCTGTGTTAAGGAGTTAAGAGAAATTCCGCCACTGCCAAAGGCACGGATAGTCACAAGGCTTGCTGATATTAATATAAAGAAATCTGGCGTTACACATACGGAAACGGAAACCCGGACGGCTGAGATTAAAGACGAGCCACCGAAGCTGCCGGACATTTTGCTTGTGCTTCAAGATGAGTGCGGCTTACCCCTCTCCCTTGCTCGTGATATTTTGTTTGAATCAGGCCGCTTGAAGGATTTTAGCGTTAATCCGCAAATGTTCATTGAGAATTGCGTTGATATAGTTAAAAGCGCAAGTCACCAACACGAGATTGACGGCATTAGATACATTAAGCTTGACGGCGAGGAATATTATCTGCAAGAGATTTTTGAGGCCGAGGAACTTATGGCTAACCTTGATAAAAACGCTGTTGCAGTCAAAAACAGCGCCTATGACTATATTATTTACGACAGCGAAACGGTAGAAAGACCTTTTGCCATAGCTCTTGACAATGACCCCGATGTTAAAATGTTTTTTAAGATACCCGAAAAATTTAAGATTGAAACGCCCATAGGTACATATAACCCGGATTGGGCTGTGTTTATGGATAAAGACGGTGTGCAGAAGATGTATTTTGTACTTGAAACAAAGGGCAGCCTATCACAAGATGACAGGCGCGGCACTGAAAATCAAAAAATATTCTGTGGAAAACAGCATTTTAAGGCACTTGAAAACGATATAGAACTTGAGGTTGCAAGAACGTGGAGCGGATTTAAGGTAAATAATTAGTTATAAGTTTTGTCGTATTTTACCGAAAGATGTCTTACGAAAGTAGGGCGTTTTTCGGCTTTTTTTGTTGACTAAATACCAAAAAATGGTACTATTGACTATATAAGTAAAATAATTGGTCAAATTAGATAGGAGTGGGGAAATGGCTCGATACAGTGAAGAAGTCAAGGCTCAAATAGTAAGTAGCCTTAAAGCCGAACTTATGGATTGCATCAAGCACATTGGCATACGCAAAACCCCTATAGATGAGCTTGTGGAACGGGTTAATATCCCAAAAGGTACATTCTATCTTTTCTATCCATCAAAAGAGGAATTGGCCTTAGATGTAATTTATGAGTACATTGAGGAATTGCATAATAAGTTTTACGAAATGCTTGAGAATAGCGGTGAAATTACAATTGAGAGTCTTTCAAGCATTACATATTTGATTATTGAAGAAGCAAGCCAATCTTTTCTTATTCAGATAGCAAGAAACAAGGAAATGGAGCTTTTAAATAGAAAGCTATCAGCCAAGCTCATTGCAGAGAAAGAGGATGAAATGGAGCAAATCGCTTATAAACTGTATGACTTAATCAAGTTTGAGGACAAGCATAGCTATGAAATATTTATGTCCTCATTAAGACTTTTATTTTATTCGCGCCTTAACAAAAATGATATTGGTAATGAGTTTTATCGGGATACAATTAAAACTTTGATTGAGGGAATTTATAGTAGTCATTTCAAATGAGGTGTCATATGAAGCGCAGAAAAATAAAGACAGGTAAAAAAACCTGTTGTTCTTATAAGACCGTTTACTAAGGCAAACGCCGAAGTGAACGGTCTTTTTGTTCGACAAATTTCAACTAAATTCATCATATGAAGGTTGGTTAGTTATGGATATGGAACATTCAGCTACAGACGAAGATTATATTTTTTTCCAAAGTAATTCAAAAGAAAAAGTAAACTGGCTGTGGCGGCACTTTTACCGACCGGGGGCAACTACTACTTGATATGTGTCGCCCTTTGTGGGGGCTAACACTTGCTGCGTAAGGACAACTGTTTATTTTTGCGTTTTTCCAATCTTTTATATTACTTACCAATAGGAAAACGTATTAGAGTTGAACATTATGTTTCTTTGTCTATAAAAGCCGGGCTTACTCAACATCTGAGTAAACTCGGCTTTTATGATTTAAAGGGCTTTTATTTTACTGGTTGTCGTTCGCCCCCAATTTGTTCTTCATTTTTGCATTTAAAAAGAATGGAGGACATACTATGTCAGAAACAAATTGGATTCAGTACATAGAAAACGAGGATAGAAAGGAAGAAAACGCAAACCGCAAGTATCGCTACCATAACGTTTCTTTTGAAGCAATGGGGGAAGATTTTTTATATCGGCTTGCATTAAGCTTTGGGAATGATGAAATAAAGGAAGGTGTTATTACAAATCCCGAACTTGAGGCTGCTGTGCAAAATTTAACCTCAAAACAGCAAAGGGTAATCCTGTTATTTCTCAAAGGATACAACCAAAAGGAAATAGCTAAGATTCTCAAATGCAGTATTAGTGCTGTTTCAAAACTGTTTAACCGGGCTATTACATCACTTGAAACTCAATTAAATTGCTAAAATATTAACCGAGGGCGCAGAAATTTAGCGCCCTCAATTTTTTTGTCGAAAAGTTTTT
>CAZTAY010000065.1:0-15099 GCA_964611655.1 uncultured Eubacteriales bacterium | reverse complement strand
CTACATTATTTTTTGGTCTACGATTAAGAAATTGCTATAACAGCAATTTCAGATTGTTGACAAACCCTTCAAAAAGCTTTGCTTAGAAATTCTTTGCTCCTTTCTTACTAAGAAAGAAGTGGGGTTAGGGGCAAAGCCGCGAGGTTTTGTCAATTGTCGACAGCCTGAAATTGCTATAACAGCATTTTGACTTTTACTTGCCAAGTATCTAAGCAAAAAAATCAAATTGTATTAGTTTTGCTACATTATTTTGGTCTACAATAAAGCAAACCGCTATAAAATAAAGTACGTTAATTTCTACGGAGGTACTTATGAGCTTTGCATTTATTGATTTTACATCAGACATTGATTCCTTTATGCCGGAAAATAGATATATTAAAAAAATCAAACTACCTCAAAAATTTAAAAATATTTATATCAAGCGTAATATACCCATTAAAATTTCAGATCTTGATTTATTGGGCATGAAAGGGCATAATATATCTATTCCATATATTAACGACAAAGAATATATTGAAAATGCGACAAAACTGCTATACGATACTCTGACGGAAATGGAAGTTAAGTCGATTAAAATTCCAAACACCATAAACTGGAGTTATGACAGAACCATTCCTGCCTGCTCAGGCTTTTATATTTGGCCTTTTTTTCTAAGAGATGCAATTCATAAAGCTTGCAAGGTCTTTAATAAGGAAGTAAAAAAAGCAGAGGTTTTAATAATTGACGGTTTCCCTGATCTTACTTTGGACATCATAAATATTCTGTCAGAATACATTAATTTCCTGTCCGTATTATCAGAGGAAAGTGAATATCTGGAGGAAAAATCGGAAAATATTATCGAAAACTGTGGGCTTGACTTACAGGTTTATAGTAATGATAGTTTGGTGGAATCTGCCGATATTATTATAAATGCACAAATGGAGCTTCACGGACTGGAATCACGATTTAAAAGGAAAGCAATTTATTTTGATTTGGCAGGCAACAAAGAACAAACTGTTTTATTAGCCGAAAAGCGCAAGGATATGCTGATTGCAGACGGGTTTTACGTTAGGGACGACTATACATATATTGATAATGTTACCCTTGAAACACTCCTAACATGCAAATATCCCTTGCTAAGAAAATATTTATACAGTAGCATACACGAAGAGGAATTAAATGAACAAGCTGACTTGATAAAAAATCTTAAACTACCCTTTATATCTTTTACCAGATTGTCGAAATCAGTCAGTTTTACTGACTTGGAAAGTTCTGCAATCGGTTGACAATATCTTTAGTGTGAGATATAATGCGTCATGCTTTGGTATAAGCTTGCCAAATAAAACCGCTATTGCAGCGACAACTAATTCGTCGCTAGGGTAATATATAGTTGTTTAACTTAAGAAAACCACTTGAGTTAAAAAACTCTGGTTGTCAAACCAGTTACACCATTTAATAAAAATGGTGTAAGGCATTCACTAAACTTATAATTCCTTTAAATCTTAGCTTTAGAGAATTATTAAGTAGTTCACTATAAAATATAATTGTGGGGTGAAAACATGTCAGATGAAAAAAAGGTGATTTTCACCTATGACGGACTTAAAAAACTTGAAGATGAGCTTTTAGAGCTCAAGACCGTCAAAAGAAAGGAAGTCGCCGACAAGATAAGGGAAGCCCGTGGACAGGGTGATTTATCTGAAAATGCTGAATATGACTCGGCAAAAGAAGAACAGGCAGAAATTGAAGCTAGAATTGTAAAACTTGAAAAAATGCTTAGAAACGCTGAAGTCATTGACGAAGAGGAAGTAAACAGAGACAAAATCAATGTGGGATGCGTTGTAAAGCTTTATGATATGGAATTTGAAGAAGAAGTTGAATATATGATAGTAGGATCTGCAGAAGCTGATCCTGCAAAAAACAGAATTTCAAACGAGTCTCCCGTTGGCGAGGCTCTGCTTGGTCATGCCGAAGGCGAAACAGTTACAATTGATGTTCCTGACGGTGTTATAAGTTACAAGGTTCTTAGTATTAACTAGAAAAACAGGGGTGTAGAAGATGTCTGAAAATACCAATGAAAACAACGGTATGGAAACAGTTGTTGAACAGAATGAGTTGCTCCAAATAAAAAGAGAAAAACTCTTAAACCTTCAAAAAGAAGGCAAAGACCCTTTCCGCCACGTAAAATACGACGTCAACTGTCATAGCAAGGATATCCATGACAATTTTGATGAAATGGAAGGCAAAGAAGTAACACTTGCCGGAAGAATGATGAGCAAAAGAATCATGGGTAAAGCTTCCTTTGTGGATGTACAAGACCTTAATGGCAGAATTCAGATTTATGTCAGCAAAGGCGATGTAGGCGATGAAGCTTATGAGGAGTTTAAACATTTTGATATAGGAGACTTTGTGGGCGTAAAAGGCACAGTCTTTAGAACAAAAAAAGGCGAAATTTCCGTAAAGGCCCTTGAAGCGGTGTTGCTTTCGAAATCTCTTAGAATTTTGCCTGAAAAATGGCATGGCCTAAAAGATCAGGAACTCAGATACAGACAGCGTTATGTAGACCTTATCGTAAATCCTGAAGTTAAGGATACTTTTATTAAAAGATCAAAAATAATCAAGAGCATTAGAAACTATCTGGATGCCCAAGGCTTTTTAGAGGTTGAAACCCCTGTATTGCAAACCATTGCAGGCGGTGCATCTGCAAGACCATTTATAACCCACCACAACGCCCTTGACATTGACATGTATCTTAGAATTGCCCTAGAGCTTCCTCTAAAAAGGCTTATAGCTGGTGGACTTGAAAGAGTTTATGAACTTGGCAGAGTGTTTAGAAATGAAGGTGTTTCAATCAAACATAACCCAGAGTTCACCATGATAGAACTATATCAGGCGTACACCGATTATCATGGCATGATGGATCTTTGCGAAAACCTTTTAAGAACCGTTGCAAAGGAAGTGCTTGGCACAACTAAGATATTAAACGGCGACATTGAAGTGGATCTTGAAAATCCTTTTGAAAGAATAACAATGGTAGACGCTGTTAAAAAATATGCAGGTGTTGACTTTAACACTATTAATGATACAGAAGAAGCTAAAAAAATTGCAAAAGAACACAAAGTTGAATTTGAAAGCTTTCATAAAAAAGGGGATATTTTAAACCTTTTCTTCGAAGAATATGTTGAGAAGAACCTGGTTCAACCAACATTCTTAATGGATCATCCAGTGGAAATTTCTTACCTTACCAAAAGAAAACCAAACGATCCTAATTACACAGAAAGGTTTGAGTTGTTCATATTAGGCAGAGAATTCGCAAACGCTTATTCAGAGCTTAATGACCCTATTGACCAAAGAAAGCGCTTTGAGGATCAGGAAGCTTTAAGAGCCCAAGGCGACGAAGAAGCAAGCATGATAGACGAAGATTTCCTTACGGCAATGGAATATGGTATGCCTCCAATGGGTGGCATTGGAATCGGAATAGACAGATTAATCATGTTCTTAACAGGCAGCAGCTCAATCAGAGATGTACTCCTCTTCCCGGCAATGAAACCTTTGGACTAATTGTATAAGAATCCGTGTTTAATAACCAGCTCTGCCGTGAATTTTGAAGAATCGCTATTTCAAATTCAGGCAACCTGTTATTCTTCACAGATTCTAAGATTACACTCTAACGTCTAAAAAAACATTGACTGTAATCGTTAAATTGTGTATAATGTAAAATAATCTGGTATATAACTCTAGTTTTTTCAGGGTTATGTAGCACAATTGCCATTTCATTGGCAGCCGGAGGGAGGGGAAATAAATGTCAGAGGTTAAAGTGAAGGATAATGAATCTTTAGACAGCGCTCTTAGACGCTTTAAGAAAAACTGTGCAAAAGCAGGTATTATGGGCGAAGTTCGCAAAAGAGAACATTATGATAAACCCAGTGTAAAGAGAAAGAAGAAATCCGAAGCTGCGAGGAAACGTAAGGTTAAGTAGTAGCTCCGTCTCTCCAATTAAATTTTTGTCTAATTACGGTATAATGTTAATTTAACATTGTGCCGTTTTTTTATTGCCTTTCATACAATATTTTGAGGTGATCTGTGTGAAAAAATGCGTACTTTATATGAGAATGTCCACTGATAAACAAGAAAATTCAATAGAAAGTCAAAAAAAAGTGCTTTTCGAGTATGCGAATAGGCATAATTTGGATATCCTTAAAATGTATGTAGAGGATAGAAGGATATTAAGACTGAAAATTTAAGAATCAAATGAATAAGGAATTAACTCCCAATTATAGGCTGTAGACAAAAGACTTGATTTGAGAATTTTTGAGTGGAGCTTTAAAATTCTTTAAAAAGCTTTCTCTTAGAAATGCGCATTTGCGGCATTTCTGTTAAAATTCTTTGCTTCTTTCTTTTAAGAAATAAGTGGGGTTCGGGGAAAAGCTCCGAGGTTTATAGGTCTGTAATAAGGAAGTAACTCCTTGTTAGCATTTGAGTATACGAGGTGAATAATTTGAAACGAGTTGTTTTACTGTCAGTGGTACTTTCATTAATGTTGCTTAACTTGAACTTGAACATTGTCCATTCAGCAGAAATTCAGATTAAGGTAAATGATAGGACAATAGATTTTCAGACAATAAGGCCAATGTTCAAAAACGGATCACTCTTTTCTCCTGCAAGAGAATTGACTGAATCAATGGACGGAGAAATTTCATGGGACGGAAACTTAAAACAGGTAACCCTTAATTTTAATGCTACCAACATAGTATTTAAAATTGGCATAAACCAATGCGAAGTCACAAACGGCTCAAATAAAAACGAAATCCAACTAGCCGCTGCGCCTGTGATAATTAATGGAAAAGCAATGTTGCCTGTAAGAGCAATTGTTGAAAACATTGGCGGCAGCATTAATTGGGACAGCAAGAATCTCTTGGCAGACATAACATATCCAAAAGACATTGCAAAAGACACCAAATACCTTTATAACGATGTGTTACAACTGGAAGGGAAAACAAAATTAAGGCTTGACCTTAGCCTTAAAGAGATTTTGACAATTATGGGACAACCATCAAGGATTGATGAAAGCACCTATAACTTCAAATGGTATGTATACAATAACGACTATGCAAATTATGTTCAGATTGGAATTGACGAAAAAGATAAGGTAGTCGCAATCTACACCAATGCAAAAAACTTCAATGTAAACGGCATAACAAGCAAATCCTCATTAAATGACATTAAAAAATTATATCAGGTGGATTATCCGTTAGGGAATGTAATAAACAGATATGAAGGTGACAAAAATTTATTATATTACATGGATCAGACTGATAATAAAGTAAATGGTGTTTTGATTATTAAGAAAGGTTTGAAAAAAACAAACAAAACAGATACAGACTCTCTTGAAAGTCAAACTATGGATATAATAAACGCAGAGAGAATAAAAAAAGATATGTTGGTTCTAACAACCGGTAAGTCATATAATAAATATGCAAAGTTAAAAAGTCAGGACATGGCTGATTTATCAGAGCTTTCTTATGAATCAAGCCCTGAAATGTCCATGGTCAACAGGATTTCAGCATCGGGTGCTTATCAAATAAAGGTAGTGGCTGAAAACATTTCAAGAGGAAAAAAAGAAGCCTTTGAAGTGGTTAATAATTGGATAAATGAATATAATGAAAGAAACAACATATTCGATCCATCAATGGAGAAAATAGGGGTAGGAGTTTCGGAAAGCAATGACATATACGGCTTTTACTACGCTGTTGGTTTTTTCTCCTTATAGAATAACAATTATAAAAGAGCCTTTTTTACAGGCTCTTCAGATTGTTGACAAACGATCTTGGTAAACGAGAAAAAGTTCCCAAACCCTTCAAAAAGCTTTGCTTAGAAATTCTTTGCTTCTTTCTTATAAGAAAGAAGTGGGGTTCGGGGCAAAGCCACGAGGTTTTTGTCAATTGTCTACAGCCTGAAGAGCCTTTTTTACAGGCTCTTTTATAATTGTTAAAATTTATATTATATGATACAATCATTGTCATATAGCAATTTCGTTTGACATAAGCTATTTACCTACACCGAAAACCGTCTAAAGCCACGGATTTTAGGCTTGAAAACTGCAAGTCAAATATGGTGTAACTGGTTGTTTATGGCAATTGGAGTTGTTTGCTGTTTAGGGTTCCAATCGAACCTAAATATGCGCCATGCTCCACTCGTGTGGCAGGGCAATTAATTCAATTGGTACTCGTCTTACACAAACAAGTTTGCTAAACTCAAGTGATTTTCTTAAGCTAAATTGCTATAATACAATAATGGAGAATTAAAATGGATTTTTTAAGTAAAAGTGTTCAGGACACCGTAAGGTTTGCAGAAAATTTGGCTAAAAAGGCTGAAAAAGGTTCTGTATACTGCCTTAGCGGCGAGCTTGGAGCAGGCAAGACATCTTTTGCAAAAGGCTTTGCTCTTGGGCTTGGCATAACAGAAGAAATAACAAGCCCTACTTTCACAATTGTAAACGAATATGACGGTGAAATTCCGTTTTTCCACTTTGATGCATACAGGCTTGAAGGCATGAATGCATATGGTTTTGATATTGAGGAATACCTGTATGACGACGGAGTATGCCTTATTGAATGGGCAGAATATATTAAAAATATAATTCCCCATAACGCTATTTGGATTAAAATTGAAAAATGCGCTGACAAAGACCAAGACCAAGACCAAAACAGCAGATTGATTTCAATGAGGTGTAAACAATGATTTTGGCAATGGATACTTCTTCTTCCGCCGCTTCTATAGCTTTCCTAACAAACCAAGGCGAAATTGTTTGTGAATATTCACTTTATTTAAAAAAAGGTCATTCGAAAGTACTGTTAAAGATGATAGAAAATGCCCTTGACGCCTTGGAACTAGATATTAAAAATATTGATTATATTGTATGCGTAAAAGGACCGGGTTCGTTTACAGGACTGCGCATAGCAGCAGCGGCTGCAAAAGGCATTGGCTTTGCAGCAGACAAACAAATTGTACCTGTTTCCAGTTTAGACGCATTGGCATATAATATATCCAACACTAAGCATATAATTTGTCCTTTGATCGATGCAAAAAGACAATTTGTGCATACTGCTTTTTATAAATATTCAGGCAATGTTTTAAACAGAGAAGGGGATTATCAAACATTGCAGGTGGATGAACTGATTGAATTATGTAACAAATCCCAAAGTGGTTTTATTTTTCTGGGCGATGGTGCTATGGCTTATGAAGATATTATTCAATCTCGCTGTAATAACGCCAACATTGCACATGAAAGCCTTTTTTTTCATAAAGCTGCATCAGCCGGCAGGTTTGCAGTCCATAACCTTAGAAGTATAGGTTTTTGCCATTACAATGATTTCAATCCAATTTACGTAGGAAGACCTGACACAGGAGATTATAATGAATATGAAAAATAAAGCGCTAAGTCCAAGCATTGTGCAAATGAAAGAAGAGCATATTGAAGGCATTGTTGCCATTGAAAATGAAGTTTTTCCAACGCCTTGGAGCAAAAATGACTTCTTAAGAGAACTTCATGAAAACAAGTTTGCTTATTATTTCGTTGCGCTGCATGGCGAGGAAGTAGTGGGTTATGCAGGACTTTGGCATGTTGTAACGGAAGGTCATATAACAAATGTGGCTGTTAAGAGAGGTTTTCAAGGCAATAAAATCGGGCAATTGCTCCTTGATAAAATGATTGAGTTCGGAAAAGAAAATTATATGATGGGTCTTACGCTTGAAGTTGGTATTTCTAACACAAATGCACAAAAACTATATCTTAGGAACGGATTTTTAGTTGAAGGAAGAAGGAAAAATTATTATTCGGACACCCGGGAGGACGCCCTAATTATGTGGCTTTATTTTGACGAAGAAGAGGGGAAACGGGCATGAGCAATTTTTATGAATTGTCACCAGAAGAATTGGAGTTTAAATGTATTCTTTCGGACTATGAATTTAAAACCTCCGACGAACTTGAAGAGCTTGACGGCATAATTGGTCAGGAAAGAGCTAAAACTTCTTTAGAGCTTGGTCTTAGAATGAAATCGAACGGATACAATATATATGCAGCAGGCATGACAGGTACAGGCAAAACAACATTTGTGAAAAAGTGGGCTCAAATTTGTGCAAAAGACGGAAAGATTCCCGACGACGTCTGTTATGTGTATAATTTTGAAGAACCCAGATTCCCGATCTCTCTTATGTTTCCCGCCGGAAAGGGCAAAGAGTTCAGAGACGACATGAACGAACTTTCAGAGACTTTTAAAACCGAGATTCCAAAAGTCTTTTCCGATGAGGATTTTGAAAAACAAAAAAATGAAGTAATGCGTAAGTACCAAAACGAAAGAGACGGCTTGATTGAGGAAATGGAAGAGACAGCGTCGGAATATGACTTTGGCGTTAAATTCACAAACTCCGGCATTTATTTCATGCCAAAGGTTGAAGGCAATACCATAAGCGAAGAAGACTATGACAATTTAACAGAGGACGAAAAAAAGAAGATCTCAAAAGAATCGGATCTGCTACAAGAAAAAGCCTCTGAAATAATGCGTAAGATTAAAGCCATTGAAAAGAAAACAAGAAAAACCATTGAGGATCTTGAATATAAAATAGGTCTGATTGCAATTGGTGCACATATCAGCAAATTAAAAGAAAAATACAAGGACTTTGAAGATGCAATTAAATACCTTGGCAACGTTGCGGAGGACGCTTTAAATAATATCTATGACTTCATTGACAAGGACGAGGAGGACGAGGAAAGTCTTTCAAGCCTTTTGCCCTTGCTTGGCAAGAAAAGTGAAGAAGATAATATTTATAAATACAAAGCAAACTTGTTTATAGATAATTCAACACTGACAGGATCGCCTGTCATAATTGCACATCACCCAACATATTATAATCTGGTTGGTGAAATAGAGTATGATAATGAATTCGGCAGCCTGATAACCGACTTTATGAAGATCAAGCCGGGGCTTTTGCATAAGGCAAACGGCGGATACTTGATATTGCAGGCTCAGGATATCCTCTCCAACGAAAATTCATGGGAAGCACTAAAGCGTGCTATCAAAACCAAGGAAGCCACAATCGAAAGTTTCAGGGATCATATAACTGTGGCTGCTTATACAATCAAACCCAAATCAATTCCGCTTAATGTAAAAGTCATATTAGTGGGCGGTGCCTATTATTATGAAATTTTAAAAGAATATGATGATGAATTTTGCAAATACTTTAAAGTATATGCAGAGTTTGATTATGAAATGCCATTTAATGATGCAAATGTATTAAGAACGGCTTCTTTTATCAAACAATATGTTAAAAATTCTGGTTCACCGCCCTTTAGCAAGGACGCAGTCCTTGAAGTAATCAGATATTGCATGAGGCTTGCGGAAAGACAGGATAAACTAACTTCACAGTTTGGCAAAATTTCGGAGCTGCTTGACGAATCGGTTTATTATGCATCTTCCGAGAACTTAGAATTAGTAAGGGATCGCCATGTGCTGAAAGCCATTGATGAAAAACGCTTCAGACATTCATTACTTGAAGAAAAGCTCTCTGAAATGATTGAGGATAACACAGTTCTGATTGATAATGAATCCTCAAAAATAGGTCAAATCAATGCTCTTGCGGTCATTGACACTTCCAGTTATGCATTTGCAAAACCAATGCGCATAACAGCGACCACCTATATGGGAATGGCAGGAATAATCAATATTGAGAAAGAAGCGGAAATGAGTGGAAGCATCCATGAAAAAGGCGTTCAGGTGCTTTCAGGGTATTTAGGTCAAACCTATGCCCAAAACTTTCCTCTAACCATATCCGCCAGAATCTGTTTCGAACAGAACTATTCGGAGATTGACGGTGATTCTGCTTCCTGTGCCGAACTTTATGCTTTGATTTCCAGCCTGGCAGAGGTTCCCATTAAACAGGAGATTGCAATCACAGGTTCTGTAAACCAGATGGGAGAAGTTCAGGCTGTAGGCGGGGTTACCTATAAGGTGGAAGGCTTTTATGATTTATGTAAATCAAGAGGTCTGACAGGCGACCAAGGGGTTGTTATCCCTATGTCTTGCATTAAAGATCTAGTATTAAAAAGCGAGATTATAGAATCTGTTGCTGACGGTATGTTCCATATTTACCCCATAACTAGCGTAGATGATGGAATCGAAATATTGATGGGAATGCCTGCCGGCAAAAAACAAAACAAAGGTTACACCAAAAACTCAGTACACGGTCTTGTCTACAAAAAACTAAGGGACTTTCACAATAAGTCATTATACGAGCCCAAGAAATAAGGGGATAATGTGATCAGACAAAGATTAAAAATATTTGCCTTAACTTTTACGCTGTTGTTTTTAACCGCCTGTTCAAGTGAAAACAAAGAAGCTGAACTAAAGCCTGTTCCAAAAGAAGACGTGGTTTTGGTTCAGGAGAAATCAAATGTAGCGGAGCTGAAAAAGTTACTGGCTGATAAACAAACAAATGAATATATAAACATTGACATTAACGAAAGCGGTCAAGTACCTATTGTCATGTTCCACAGCTTTGTCCATGAATTTGAGAAAGGCGATCCCAGCATCACTGTGACCTTTTTTAAATTCCAGTCACTGCTAGAAGAACTGTATGAAAAGGGCTATCGCACAATCTCCATGCATGAATATCTTACGGGCGAAATTAACCTTCCGCGTGGTTACACGCCCGTAATATTTACATTTGACGATGGTACAAGCGGTCAGTTTAGCATGGTTGAAAACCAAGGCGAGCTTGCAGTAAACCCTGATTCGGCAGTGGGTCTGATGCTAAAGTTTAATGAAACACACAAGGACTTTGCCACCAAAGGCGTGTTTTATGTGAACCTTGGCTGGAAAGGCACTTTTAACGGCGCAGGGACTATAGATGAAAGACTTACAAAACTCACAGAACTTGGTTATGAAGTCCATAACCACACATTTGACCATGTTTTTCTAAACAGAATCTATTCAGCCGAGGAAATGCAAAAACAAATGGGCAAGAACCAAAAATATTTGTCAAAGGCCGTGCCTGGAGCTAAAATGGAGACAATTGCCCTGCCTTACGGCTCAAATTCAAAGAAATATTCCCAATACATTAAAAAAGGTCAGTTTGAAGGCGAAGAATACGAAACAAAAGCCTTTTTCCATGTTGGAGCATGTCCCTCAGACCTTCCATATATAAAGGATCACGATATGTATAATACCCCAAGAATCAAGGCAGAGGGTATTACCACAGAAACAGAGGATTTCAGATGGTGGCTTGACAACACAGAACGCAAAGAACTATTTGTATCAGACGGCATACCAAAAACAGTTACAGTTCCCCATACGGCTAAAGAAAATATGGACGTGGAAAAATTAAATGAAATGGGTCTGAAACTGGCAATTTATGACAGAATAGAACCAGCTATACCAGACGACGAAAAAGCCAAGGACGACGACAAAGTTGTCCAATAATGAGGTGAGGCAAAGTTGATAACAAAGGATGCCATTAAAGACTTTCTTAACAGAAACGGTATGCTTGCGGATAACATTGATTTTCTCTCAGAAACAAAGGAATTTGTAAAGGAAATGAAAAAGGGTCTTGAGCCTTTAGGAACTTCCTCTTTGAAAATGCTACCCACTTGGCTTAGTACTGATGATTTACCATCTTGTTATGAGCCGGTGGTTGTGATTGACGCAGGAGGAACAAATATTCGTGCTGCATTGGCAACATTTGAAAATGGAGATGTAAAGATATCCCATCTAAAAACCCAAAGTATGCCCGGAGTAAATGAAGAAATAAACGCAGACCAGCTTTTCGACCAAATGGCAGAGTTTGTAAAGCCACTTATGAACAAAAGCAATAAATTAGGGTTTTGCTTTTCATATCCCGTGGAAATGCACAGCAACCGGGACGGAAAATTGCTACGCCTAACAAAAGAGCTTAAAGTTAAAGACTGCTCGGGTATATTCGTGGGTGAGAGACTCTTACATGCACTTAATGAAAAAAACAAAAAAATAACAGTCTTAAACGACACTGTTGCAGCGCTTTTATCAGGCATTGCCGCTAATCAATCTCAAAACCGAATCTTTGAATCATATATTGGTTTTGTACTTGGAACTGGCGTAAACGCTGCTTATATCGAAAAGAATTCAAATGTAATCAAAGAACCTGCCTTAAGAAAAGAAGAGGGCAGCATTATAATCAACATGGAAAGCGGAAACTACTCCAGAATAAAAGGCGGAAACTTTGATAAAATGCTGGACGAAACATCTGCCGACCCCGGCAAGCAAGGCTTTGAAAAGATGGTTTCGGGGGCATATTTGGGGGAACTGTTTCATGTGACTCTGAAAAGTGCGCAGCAGGAAGGTTTATTATCGGGTTGTGCAGAGCAAATTAAAAGTCCACTTGACACAAAGGCTTTAAACGATTTCTTATTATACCCTTTTGGTGATAATATTCTTGCCAAGACCTTTAATACAAACCAAGATAAATCATCTGCATTTTTTTTGATTGAAGAATTGTTTGAAAGAGCCGCAAAACTGTCTGCAATAAAGATTGCCGCAATCACAAAAAAAATTCAAGTAACCCAAAATCATTTAAAACCCCTTTGCGTAATAATGGAAGGCTCAACATACCATAAATCAAAACTGATTCCAAACCGCATTGGTTATTATGTAAAAAAATATATGAACGATGAAATGCAAGTCTATGCAGACCTGATTGGAACGGAATACGCAACACTCAAAGGCGCTGCAATAGCGGGAATTATGGAATAAACTTAGTCGTAAAGTTCTTCCCGGCTAAACAAAGGGGAACTGAAAAAGTCATTAATGCTTATGTCAAACCCTTCACAAATTTCATATATGATTCTAAGCTTCATGCTGGGATATGAGCATTTCATGATTGTACTTAGAGTTGATTGGGGTACTCCGCTTGAAAGATAAAGTTGATACTGGGTCATGTTTCTTTCTTTTAAAAGCTCACGGATTCTTTGGGCAACAGCTTCGTTTAGGCGCATTTTATTTACCTCATTGTTGATTCGATAGTTTTAGTATGAATTAATGAGTAATAAATATACTTCGGGTACTTGATATTGTAACATAAAAACAAATCTGTCAAAACCCCTCAAAACAACTCGAATCCTAAAACAAAAAGTAACCCAATTTGATATTTTTAGTATAATAATCAATATACTATTGCAAAATAACGGTATTAGATGTATTATGATTTTTATTAATAAAAATTACTAGGTGAGGAGATAAACAGTATGAATATGAGTATGGAAGAACTAAAGATTTTGCTTGCCAGTTTAAGACAAAAAGAAAAACTTAATGCCTTATTAATGATCCTTGCTGCAATTTCAATCATTGCCTGTGTTGTTGCTGGCGTGGTAATGTGTATCAAAAAGAGAAGCTGTTGCTGTGGTGACGATTACTTCTGTGATTGTGATGACGATGACGATGATGATTTTGAAGATGAAGAATAATTATACTCAAATGAATTTTTAAGTATAGTTGTAAAAACCGGATATATATTACATCCGGTTTTTAGATTGTTGACAAAAGATCTTGGGAAACTTTTTCGAGAAAAGTTTCCCAAACCCTTCAAAAGGCTTTGCTTTGAAATTCTTTGCTTCTTTCTTATAAGAAAGAAGTGGGGTTCGGGGCAAAGCCATGAGGTTTTTGTCAAATGTCGGCAGCCTAAAAACCGGATATATATTACATCCGGTTTTTATTTTTTATCCTTGACTTTATACTAAGTTTAAATTAATATTAAACAGAAAATACAATTACGGAAAAGTCAAATGCAGATTTTTCCGCCGTATACCTTTATTAAGTTTAAAGATATCCGGATAATATAATGACAGAGTAGGAACAGTGCGTGTACTTTTGTACGTAGTGCCGGCGGATGGGATGTTGCCACCGGACGAAAAGCTTAAGCGCTTGCGGTACTGTTTTGCTTCCGCTGTATCATAAAAAGGTTTGTTTTGTATACCCGTTTATGAATCGGCTATGGTCGTTTTTGTAGACGGTTTTTTTATTGAAAGGAGGACATAAAATAAACGCAAACGAGGCTATATCCTATCTAACTAGCGTCTCTTACAGAGAAAGTCGTTTAGGACTTGAAAGGATAGAAAAACTGCTGGCTTTAGCAGGAAACCCACAGGACAAAATGCAGTATATCCATGTTGCAGGAACAAACGGAAAAGGCAGTGTTTCTGCAATGTTAAGTGGTATTCTAACAAAGTCAGGCTACAAAACAGGTCTTTACACTTCGCCTTTTATCAACAAGTTCAACGAAAGAATTCAGGTAAATGGTATACCCATTGATGATAAATCTTTAATCGACGTAACTGAAGAAATTAAAAAATACGCCCAGCAGATGCCGGATCACCCAACGGAATTCGAAATGATGACAGCAATTGGAATTTTGCATTTTTATAAAGAAGGCTGCCAGATTGTTGTTATGGAAGTGGGTCTTGGGGGAAGGCTTGATGCCACAAATATAATTCCCACACCATTAGTATCAGTGATAACAACCATTTCATATGACCATGTAAAAGAACTTGGGGAAACTCTTGAGGAAATTGCTGCTGAAAAAGCCGGAATAATCAAACCCGGAACCAGGGTTGTAATGCATCCTCAAACAAAGGCTGTTGAAGAAGTATTTGTTAAGGTTTGCAAGGATATAGAGGTGCCTCTAATAAAGGTTTCTTTTGACCGAGCAGAAATCATAGAAAACAATATAGATGGTATAAGTTTTAATTATGATTGTTTTAAAAACCTGAAAATATCTTTACTGGGTCAGTATCAAGTAAAAAATTCTGTAATGAGCATTAAAGTATGCGCTGAACTTAAAGAAATGGGTTATGAGATTTCAGAAACCCACATCAGAGAAGCCCTTAGGGAAGTTAAATGGCCTGCCAGATTCGAAATAATTAACAATAAACCTTACTTTGTAGTTGACGGCGGTCACAATTTCCAATCTGTCTCCATTCTAATGGATAATCTTAAGTTGTATTTTCCTAAGCAAAAATTTATATTTATTATTGGCGTAATGAAAGACAAGGAATATGATAAAATGTTTAAAGAATGTCTTGATTTAGCCAAAAGCATC
>CAZTAY010000064.1:0-15121 GCA_964611655.1 uncultured Eubacteriales bacterium | reverse complement strand
TTGCTTTTATATAGAGTACTAAAAAAAGTAAACAACCCTTTTGCAATTCCCCTTTATTGTATATAAAAGTATTTGTATAAATCGGAATTTTTATATGGCTGTTGCTTTTATATAGAGTACTAAAAAAAGTAAACAACCCTTTTGCTATTCAGCTTTTTGAATATAAAAGTATTTGTATAAATGCGAATTTTTACATGGCTGTTGCTTTTATATAGAGTTCTAAAAAAGTAAACAACCCTTTGGCTATTTCGCTTTTTTGAATATAAAAGTATTGCTATATTACATTACTTTTTCTCATTGTTTTGTTTATATTAGGTGCTGCAAAAACGTACATAATTATAAAAGCCAAAGTTAAGAATACGAATAAAGTTCCTGCAGTAAATTGTCCGTTAATTATAAATGAACCCAATTGATATATTATAAAGGAAACTAAATATGCAAAAATCGTTTGGTAACAAAGAGCATATAACAATCCTTTAATTGTTCCAATTTCCTTATAAATAGCTGCAACTGCAGCAACACATGGTGCATTCAAAAGGTTGAAAACCAAAAATGAAAAACCAGCCAGAGGGGTTATAGACGCTGAGATACCGACATAAAAACCTGAATCTAAACCTTCTGCAGAGCCAAAGAGTATTGCCATTGTGCTTAATATATTTTCCTTTGCAGCAAATCCAGTCATAGATGCAATGACCATTCTATAATCCCCGAAACCAAGAGGTGCAAATACAGGCGAAATAATGTTCCCTAATGATGCTAGGATGGAATCTTCAATAGCGTCAACCATTTTAAAGGAAAAATTAAAAGACATTAAGAACCAAATGACAACAGAGGCAATCAGAATCACTGTTCCTGCTTTTTGCACAAAAGATTTTCCCTTATCCCACATATTTAAAAACACGCCTTTTAAATCAGGCGTTTTATATGGGGGAAGTTCCATTATAAAAGGTGCCGGTTCTTCAGAAAACATCCTTGTTTTTTTCAATATTAAACCTGAAATCAATACTGAAAAAACACCGATTAAGTAAGCCGCAGGAGCAACCCAATATCCGTTTTGGAATAACGCTCCAGCTATTAACGTTATAATAGGAAGTTTTGCTCCACAAGGTATAAAGGAAGTTGTCATAATGGTCATTTTTCTGTCGGATTCGCTTTCAATTGTACGTGAAGCCATTATTCCAGGAACACTACAGCCAGTTCCTATTAGCATTGGAATGAATGATTTGCCTGAAAGACCAAACGATCTAAAAAACTTATCAAGTATAAATGCAATTCTTGACATGTATCCGCAATCCTCTAAAATACCAAGGCAAAGAAACAGAGCTAATATCTGCGGCAGAAAACCCAGAACAGCGCAAACTCCGGGAATGATTCCTTCAATTATCAAAGAGTTCAACCATTTTTCAGTGTTGATATTAATTAAAAACTCTTCCGTTGAATTTAGAAGCACATTGTTAAAGAATATGTTAAGCCATTCAGATAAAGTTGATCCCACAATAGAAATGGAAAAGTAATATACTGCACACATAATAAAAGCAAATAAAGGCAGGGCCGTAAACCTTCCTGTTGCAATTGCATCTAGCTTTTCTGAAAAAGAGTTTTTCTTACCTCTCTTTGTAAGCGCGTGTTTTACTGTCTTTTCTATAAAATCATATCTTTGAGCAGATATAATGCTCTCACAATCGTCGTCCAGCTTATTTTCAATACTAGAAATTATTTTTTCGATCTCACAAATTTCTTCTTTGCTTAGACCGATGTTTTTATACACAACCTTGTCTCTCTCAAATAATTTAATAGCATACCATCTGATATTGTTAATACAGTTTTGTTTATGTTTAATAATTTGAGATATATTACCTAAAGCTACTTCCACGTCAGTTGAAAATAGTTTATTTACACCTCTACTCTCCTTTTTACTTGCAAGCGAAGCAGCAAATTCAACTGCTTCAAAAGAGCCTATACCTTTTATAGCGGAAGCTTCGATTATTTTTAAGCCAAGCATCTTTTCAATAATACTAATATTTATTTTATCACCATTTTTTTTAACCATATCCATTCTATTTAAAACCAACACCATTGGTATATTAAGCTCTGCTAATTGGGTGGTTAAATATAGGTTTCGTTCGATATTAACAGCATCAATTATGTTTATTATTACATCAGGTTTGTCATTGATCAGATAATTCCGAGCTACAACTTCTTCATTTGTATAAGGCGACAGAGAGTAAATCCCGGGAAGATCCAAAATATTTATATCCTTATTACCTATAAGCTTCCCTTCTTTTTTTTCAACCGTAACCCCAGGCCAGTTCCCAACATAACCATAACTTCCTGTAAGGTCATTAAACATAGTGGTTTTGCCGCTGTTTGGGTTTCCGGCAAGGGCAATATTTATTTTCATTTTCTTCCCCCTCTCTTTTCTATTTTTGGAAATATAGTTGTTTAACTATATAGCTCTGCGCCACTCCTTCCGCTTCGCTTCACTCGTGTGGCAGGGCGCTTAAATTCAATTGATAATCGCCTTTCGCAAACAAGTTTGCTACAGCCGTTTTTCAATTGAATTAACTATATAGTTGTTTCGGCCTAAACAGTCCGAAACTTGCGCTCTGCGCCACTCCTTCCGCTTCGCTTCACTCGTGTGGCAGGGCGCTTAAATTCAATTGATAATCGCCTTTCGCAAACAAGTTTGCTACAGCCGTTTTTCAATTGAATTAACTATGGTACAAGTTATATGAAATATACTTATGGCTTTCAACTATTATGACAACAATATTGTTAGTCTAGGATAACATTTTAAATCATCATTGTCAATACCGTTGTTAAGTAAAGAGTTTTCATTCATTCTAAATATTTTAGTTGTTTTTTCACCCCTTGGGTGAGTATAATATAATCATTAAAATTAAAGAAGGAGGAACTATGGATATTTTTGAAGTTTTAAAGGTGTTTTTTTTAGGTGTACTTGAAGGCATTACCGAATGGCTGCCAGTTAGCAGTACGGGTCATATGATATTGGCGGATGAATTTATTAGACTCTCCGTTTCTGATGAGTTTATGGAGATGTTTCTGGTGGTTATTCAATTAGGCGCTATACTGGCCGTCCTGTTTTTATATTGGAAGAAGATTTTTCCTTTTAAGTTTGAGAAAAAATTAGTTGTTGATTATAATATATTTTCTATGTGGTTTAAGATTATTTTCGCTTCACTGCCTGCGGCAGTTGTGGGTATTATATTAGATGATAAATTAAACGAGCTATTTTATAATTATCAAACAGTTTCAATAATGCTTATCCTATTTGGATTTTTGTTTATATGGGTTGAAAAGAACAATACCCACAAAAGACCTATAATTAATTCAATTGGTAAAATAACTTATAAAACAGCATTAATCATTGGCTTTTTTCAGCTTATTGCCGCTGTTTTCCCCGGCACATCACGTTCTGGTGCTACTATTGTGGGTGCATTATTAATAGGTGTTTCCCGTGTTGTTGCAGCAGAGTTTACATTTTTCTTAGCAATTCCCGCAATGTTTGGAGCAAGCCTGTTAAAATTAGTTAAATTCGGATTTGTATTTTCAGGTTCAGAACTGTTTCTCTTGATTTTCGGTATGGCAGTTGCATTTATAACATCAATAATAGTTATTAAGTTCCTTATGAGCTACATAAAGAACCATGATTTCACCGGTTTTGGATGGTATAGAATTGGTCTTGGTACATTAATACTTTGCTACTTCTTTTTGTTTGGGCACTAATCTAACGTAAGTTATAGTGATCTAATTTAATAATTCTCTTAAGCTAAAACAAGCAACAAGAGTTGTTTATCCAAATGGTTTTCTTAAGCTAAACAACTAGTATAATAAAAGTTCTACTTTTCAGCATAGCATCATACAAAATAGAACTCACATTAAACTATCATCAGACATTGTTTAAAAATATCGACACATCAGGATGTCGATAAAAATCTTTCTCATAGAAATGCCGCATTTGCGGCATTTCTGTTAAAATTCTTTGCTTCTTTCTTTAAGAAAGAAGTGGGGTTTTGGGGCAAAGCTCCAAGGTTTATAAGAGTTGTCAACAATCTGAGCCACCGTTTAAAAATATCAGTGGCTTTTTTTATTTTATTACAACCTGTGACTCAAGATCATATTTAATATTGACAAATTTATTCTTATATGGTTTAATACACAATGTTTAGAATTTTAAACACAAAGTTTATTTTATTAAACAATCTTAAGGATGATAAAAATGCAAATCGGCGAAAAATTGAAGCATCTGCGTATAAAGATTAATTTAACACAAGAGGAGCTTGCAAATCGTGCCGAGCTGTCAAAAGGCTTTATATCTCTTTTGGAGCGGGACTTAACAAGTCCTTCCATTGCAACTTTAGTTGATATTTTGGAATGTCTTGGAACCAATTTAAAGGACTTCTTTAACGAACCTGTAAACGACAAAATAGTTTTTCAAAAGGACGATGTTTTTGTCCAGGAAAACGATGATCTTGGTCACAGTATAAACTGGATTATTCCTAACGCACAGAAAAACCGCATGGAACCTATGCTTATGCATATACAAAAAGGCGGTAAGTCGAGCGTTTATAATGCTCACGAAGGTGAAGTTTTCGGCTATGTGCTTAAAGGATTTTTAAATATAATTATAGGAAGCCAAAACTTTAAAGCCAAAAAGGGCGAAAGCTTTTATTATCATGCCAATACATCTTATTGTTTTGAAAATCATTCGGCAGGTGAAGTAATTTTACTACTTGTTTCAACACCACCTAGCTTTTAATTTTTAAAAGAATCTGTGTTCAATAATCAGTTGCTTCAAAGACGGCAACGGTTTAAGGGGGTTGCTTTGATATAGAGTACCAAAAGATGAAGCAACCCTTAGGCAATTTCACTTCATTGAATATAATAATTGGCTGTATAAAGTGGAATTGCTATATTAAATACAGGTTCTTACATAATGAACCGGAGGTAATGATGAACAACCATTTGATTCGTTTGCAAAAAATTAACAAAACATTTTCAGACGGTTATACCGTTTTGCATGATATAGATTTGTATATTCGTAAAAATGAATTTTTAACATTGCTGGGTCCTTCCGGCTGTGGCAAAACAACTACGCTAAGAATATTGGGTGGGTTTGAAAACCCCACATCAGGAGATTTGCTCTTTGAAAACAAGAGCATACTTGGAACTCCGCCTTACAAGCGAAAAGTCAACACCGTATTCCAAAAATACGCACTCTTTCCAAATATGAACGTATACGATAACATAGCCTTTGGACTCAAGCTTAAGAAATTGCCAGTGGCTACAGTAAAAGACAAGATTGAAAAAATGCTGAAACTGGTTAATCTTTCAGGCTATGAAAAACGTTCCATTTCTTCATTGTCAGGAGGCCAACAGCAGAGAATTGCAATTGCCAGAGCGCTCGTAAACGAACCAGAGGTTCTACTTTTGGATGAACCACTAGGCGCTCTTGATTTAAAGCTGAGAAAAGAAATGCAGATTGAGCTTAAAAATATGCAGCAACAGCTAGGGATTACTTTTGTCTACGTAACCCATGATCAGGAGGAAGCCCTGACCATGAGTGATACTGTTGCAGTAATGAACAACGGCGTAATTCAACAAATTGGGACTCCGGAAGACATTTATAATGAGCCTAAGAATGCGTTTGTAGCTGACTTTATCGGCGAAAGCAATATTTTACAGGGTACAATGGATAAAGATTATTCCGTTAGTTTCCACGAAAAAACGTTTACCTGTGTTGACAAAGCATATGCGGACACGAATGAGGTTGACGTTGTTCTTCGTCCGGAGGATATAAAAATCGTAGACGAATCTGTCGGCGAAATAATAGGTGTTGTAAAAAATGTGAAGTTTCTTGGCGTCCATTATGAAATGCTCATTGAAAGCAAATTATTTACTTTTAAAGTACAATCCACAAGGCTTAGCCAACAAGGAAGCACTGTGGGTCTTGTAATTGAGCCTGACGCAATTCACATTATGAAGAGGTGTGGAAGTGAAGAATAAATCCGTTGCGTATCCTTATATTCTTTGGATGATTGCCTTTACGGTAATACCCTCTATTTTAATTGTTTGTTATAGCCTTATTTCATCCACTGATGGTACGATTACTTTTGAAAACTTTTCACGATCCTTTGAACCATTATACTTAAACGTTATTTTGGATTCAATGAATATTGCTTTTTGGTGTACCGTAATATGTTTTATATTGGGTTATCCCATTGCCTATATACTTGCTTCAAAAGACTATGTAAAAAAAGGTTTTCTGTTGTTTTTGTTCATAGTTCCCATGTGGATGAACTTTCTTTTAAGAACATACGCTTGGCTGACAATTCTTGAAAACAACGGTGTTGTAAATTCAGTGTTTGCTTTTTTAGGATTACCAAAACAAAAGCTCTTGTATACGGACTTTGCAGTTACCCTGGGCATGGTCTATAATTATCTACCATTTATGATATTACCTATTTATACAGTGCTTACTAAGATGGATAAAAGCATAATTGAGGCTGCTCAAGATTTGGGTGCTAATTCTACACAAGTGTTTTTAAAGGTGGTTTTCCCCTTAAGCATACCGGGTATTGCTTCCGGTATAACCATGGTGTTTATGCCTGCCGTATCCACGTTCATAATTTCAAACCTTTTAGGCGGGGATCAATACATGCTTGTGGGTAACTTGGTTGAGCACCAGTTCTTAAGGGTTGGAAACTGGGGTTTTGGTTCGGCTCTTGCAGTAATAATGCTGATTCTAATACTGATTTCCAATTCTATATTGACTATATTTGATAAGAACGAAAAAGAGGAGGGTGAGCAGTGAAGACAACAAAAAAGGTCTACCTTGCCCTTATGCTCTTGTTTATGTATGCACCTATTATAGTTTTGATTGTTTTTTCGTTTAATTCTTCAAAATCAAGAGGTTATTGGGGCGGATTTACATTTGACTGGTATTATCAGCTCTTTAATGATACAAAGATTATGTCAGCATTATATAACACCTTGTTAATAGCATTTTTGGCTTCTCTAATAGCAACGGTAATTGGTACTTTTGCTGCAATTGGAATTAATAATTTTAAGAAATCCACCAGAAGAATTGTAATGAACGTAACTAATATTCCTGTGCTAAACCCTGATATAGTAACTGGTGTGTCATTGATGATTTTGTATATTTCAGTTTTTAAGTTTCTGGGCTTTGGTTCTCTGGGATTTACAACATTACTTATAAGCCATATTAGCTTCTGCATACCATATGTAATACTTTCTGTTTTGCCGAAGCTTAGAAGTCTTAATAAAAATTTATACGAAGCTGCTCTGGATTTAGGAGCGCATCCTCTATATGCTTTTTTTAAAGTTATTTTGCCTGAAATTATGCCGGGAATTGTAACAGGTTTTATTCTATCATTGACCTTATCCATAGACGATTTTGTGATTAGTTTCTTTACCACAGGTTCAGGGGTAAGCAATCTTTCGGTTACTGTGTTCTCAATGGCTAGAAGAGGTGTGAATCCCAAAATAAATGCACTCTCAACACTTATGTTCATTGTAGTTCTAATACTCTTATATATAATTAATAAAAGAGATTCAAAGCAGCTACAAGAATAATTAATGAAAGGATGATTAATATGAATTTAAAAAAATTAATGGTTATTTCTGTTTTAGCAGCAGTCATTATTACTGGATGCGGAGCGCCATCAGCGTCTGAAGGAGATAAACCCCTAGCCGGTACTACCTTAAATGTTTATAACTGGGGAGAGTACATTGATGAATCTGTATTAAAAACATTTACAAACGAAACCGGTATAACAGTTAATTACGAGTTGTTTGACAGCAATGAAGCAATGTACACCAAACTAAAGAACAGCGGCGAAAGCTATGACGTAATTTTTCCTTCCGACTACATGATTTCCAAGATGCTTAAGGAAGATATGTTGATTCCACTTAATTATGATAATATTCCAAACTACAAGAATATTTCAGATCGTTTTAAAAACCTGGAGTTTGACCCTGGTAACAAGTATTCCGTTCCTTATATGTGGGGTACATTAGGAATCATGTATAACAAGACAATGGTGGATGAGCCTGTTGATAGCTGGAACATTTTGTTTGACGAAAAATATTCCGGCAAGATATTTATGTATTCAAGCCAAAGAGACGCATTCGATCCTCCACTTAAACTTCTTAATTATTCTGTTAACCCTGAAAACACAGATCAATTAAATGCCGCTAAACAAATGTTAATTGAGCAAATGCCTTTAGTTCAGGCATATGTTGGAGATCCTGTTAGAGACAAGATGATTAATAACGAGGGAGCGTTAGCTCTGGTTTATTCAGGGGATGCTATGTATTGTCAGGAATTTAACCAAGATATTGCGTATTCAGTGCCTAAAGAAGGCTCTAATATATGGTTTGATAATATTGCTATTCCAAAGTCAGCAAAGAATGTTGAAGCTGCGGAAATGTTCATTGATTTCCTTTGCAGACCTGAAATTGCTAAAATGAACACAGAATATGTGGGATATTCAACCTCAAATGAAGGTGCTCTTGAATTACTGGACGAAGAACGCAGAAACAACCATATTTACTGGCCTACAGATGAAGAGTATAATAGATGTGAAGTACACCTTGACCTTGGAGATTTGACCAAGGACTTTGATAAGATCTGGACAGAAGTCCTTGCTGCAAGCAAACCATAAAAGCCCATTTCTTTTTTATAAGAAAGAAGCAAAGAATTTAATAGAAATGCCGCAATTGCGGCATTTCCAAATAAAACATTCAAAAGTACGGTATAACCCAACACCGTACTTTTTATTTTTAATTATTTATACCAAACATTTGCTCTTGCGACCTTCCATGGGGTCTTAAATAACGTCCCAAAGAGAATAAACTGTCTGGATCTCCTGAACGAACTGTGTTCATCCTTTCCCCACAAGAAAAAGAAGCATAAAAACCATTTTCTTTTAAAATACCATCAGCATCATTGCTAATAGCCCCAAAAGGATAAACAAAAGCCGTAGGCGTAAACCCTGTTTGATCTTGAATTCTTGCTTGAAGCTTATTTAAGTCAGCAAGCAACCTATGTGCATAGTTTTCAATTGATTCTTTATTCTTTTTCTTAGAACCGATTCCATGATGAAGGTCATAACTATGGTTTTGTATTTCAACCAGACCACTATCATGTAATTCCTTGATTTGACCCCATTTAAGGTTTGGATAATAAATATCCTCTGTCATTTCCGTGTATTTGTCAGTACATTTACCTAGAACGGCTAACACAATTTTCATATCATATTTTTTAAGCAACGGAAGAACATCATTATAGACGCTTGTATCTCCGTCATCAAATGTAAGCATTATGGGTTTTTCCGGCAATGGTTTACCATAGTATACAAAGTCTATAAGATCAGCAACCACTATTGTCTCATACCCATTTTCTTTTAAGTATTTTAAATCTGCCTCAAACTCATCCGGAGAAATGTCCCATTTTCCAAAAGAAGATTTTCTGATAAAATGATACATCAGAATTTGTAGCTTTTTTTCTTCCTCAGTTATAAAGGGATCTGGCTCTAGCTTAGCAAAAACACCAATAGATGATGTAAAAGTCATTATCATTAGTAAAATTACAAAAATCAATCTTTTGTTTCTTAACAACTTAATCACCCTTAAAATACAAATTGTACTTAAATGAATATTTAAGTATAGCTAACATGTTTTAGTATGGGCGAATAAGATAAAAAAATGTAAGTTCTATAAAATTGCTAATTCCAATTATATCAGCTATAGCAATTCCGTTTGACATAAGCAATTTATTTTCGCCTAAAACGGCCTTAAACAGCAGATTTCTGTCTTAAAAATTGCAAGTCAAACATGGAATTGCTCTAATTAAAAATTTAATTGAATTAATTTGTTATAATAATTGTTGGTGAATTATTTGGAGTGTGGTTAAAGTACAAAGTTTGTTATAAAAGGCATTGGATAGTTTTTCTTTTAAAATTGCATTTTTTTCGTTTACTAAATCTTTTTTATATTTCTTTAGCATACCTCTTTCTTCTTTTAAAGCCAGCCTGACTCCTGAAATTAAAGATATATCCTTTATGATATTTTTATCTACAATATCATATTTTTTATCATTTCGTATTTCGTAAATTCCCATTAAATTGCTTTGAATCTCCGTACATTCTTCGCATATTTCCAACAACGCTTTTTTAATGCCATCATTTTCCGCTTTACCAGCAAGCTGTTCATAAAATTTAAAACCGTTTGACTCGCTTTGAATACAGTCTTCTATTGTGTATTCTTTGGTGACCTTGGGTTCTTCTGCTTTGATCTCGTTTTTTGTAGGTTCACCCATTGTGGTTGAAGCAGGCATACTAGGCGTCATTGGCGTAGTTGGCATACCTGGCATACTAGGCGTAGTCGGCATACCTGGAATACTTGGCATACTCGGCGTAGTTGGCATGCCTGGCATACTAGGCGTAATTGGCATTGGCATACCTGGCATACTCGGCGTAGTCGGCATACCCGGCATACTTGCCACTGTTGTCTCAGGAATGTCATCCACCTTAAGCTTATATTCAGGCAAGCCCATAAAAGTGCCTATTTGCTCAAGGTTACTCATATCAATACCTTGATTTGGCGATTGTGTTTGAGTTGCTGGAGTTCTGTTTTGAATATTCATTCCCATATGCATATCACCTTGTGGTTTAGTCATTGGTTTTAACGGATATCTGCCTTGATTTGCTTGTTTGTTGTCTACAGCAAATGCTGCAAAAGGGTTATTAGCCATTTGTTTTTTATCCCCCCATACCTGTTGTGAAGAGCTTTGAAAGTTTTGACTGGAGTAGGGGCTGTGTAAAGAACCCTGTCTAAATGGGTTTTGATCTTGGGCTTGGGCTTGGTTTCTGTTAAGACCATCATTATTCATATGTCCATAATGATTGGAAGCCATTATTATCAACTCCAATATGTTTCTATTTGCTCTTATTATAAAACATAATATGCCAACGTTAATTGTTTGTTGAGCAAAGTATAGTTAAACATTGATGTGCCCTTCAATTTCTTTTATAATATACTTAATTTTCCTCGTCCAACACAATTTCTCTTAAATAGACCCTAGCATTTACCCCGTCCCAAACAATTTTATTTATAAATTCTCTTATATACTGTCTTTTAAAATCGACAGTTAAAACAGGAAATAACTCTTTAAGGCTATAAATAAAATCAGCCCTTTCATTTATTTCTTTTTTACTAAGACTTGTTCTATTATTTTCGATTTCAAGCCCTTCCAACTCTTTTTTCTTTAAATGAAGCTGGCTAATCCGTTGGTTTATGTAGTTCACTGTATTTTCGTCTGCCCTTGCTAAAGCGTAAACCAGATTTTCAATCTCTTTTTCTGTTTCCTTTATTAATAAAAGGTTTCTTTGGTAATCCTCATTCTTGTCTTCTAATTTGTCCAATTTGCTTTTTACTAATTGCAATTGATTAAATAGTAATTTCTTGTCCGTTGATATTTCTGTTAACAATGAACAAATATACTCATCTAAAAGATTGCCATTAATATTTTTGCTGCAACAGTTAAACCCCTTGCTTTTTTCTTTTACCTCGCAAATATAACTAAACACAAACTCACCTTTGTGGTTCATTCTTTGGGTTTTCTTTGGTCGCATATAACTTCCGCAAGTACAATACAAAAAACCTGAAAGTAACGCCAAATTGCTTTTAGGTTTTCTGTAGGATTTGTTCTTGTTCTCTACTAACAGTCTCCAGATGTTAATCCATTCGACACCACTTATAATGCCTTTGTGCTTTCCCACAGTTATAATCCATTCATTTAATTCTCTTGTTTTGTTTGTTCTGCCTTTTTTTTGTAATGTCTTGTTATAAGCCATAACCCCGAATTCACCGTTAAATTCAGATTCACTTGAATATAGCTCCAGTTCTCTGTCCATGAAAAATTTATAAGCATCTTTGTCGGCGATCATATATACAGGGTTTTCCAGAATGGCTTTTATTGCAAAGCGCGTGAAATAATTATTATTTTTTGATTTTATGTGATGCTGGCATAAGTATGTTTCAACCTTTGTCAGTGATTTTAAGGCGGCATATTTTTCAAATATTAATTTGACGGTTTCAAGCTCTTTGGTGTTTTGAGATAATTTGTATGTTTTGGTGTTCTTTCCGGATATAGAAACAATTTCTTCCGCTTGGGAACAGTAACCCGTGGGCGTGTTTCCTCCTAGCCATCTTCCTGTTTTTGCAAGCTCCAGCATATTGTCTCTAATTCTTTCTGCAATGGTTTCACGTTCCAGTTGTGAAAAAACTGATGCAATATACATCATTGCCCTGCCCATAGGTGAAGCGGTGTCAAACTGCTCTTTAACGGAAACAAAACTTATTTCCAAGCTGTTAAGCTCTTCAATCAGTTTTGCGAAATCACCAATGTTACGACTAATTCTGTCAAGCCTATAGCATATGACAAGCGAAATTCTTTTGTTCTTAGCGTCCTGCATTAATTTTTTGAACTTAGGTCTATCTAAATCCTTACCTGAAAAGCCTTCGTCGGAAAGAGCTTTTTTAGGGCAGAAAATTCATTTCTAATCTAATACAATTTTCTTGGCAAACAAATATATTCTTTACAAACTGTTTAATAACAATGTCAATTACATCCTCTGCGTTTGTTTCATCTCTCTCTCTAGGCATTAACAAAGCTTGAAGCTCCTTAATTTTGGCTTTATATTGATTGTTTTTTTCAATAAAACTTTCTTTATCTAATTTACCTAATGAGTATTCTTCCAATAAAACCTTTTTATCATATTTCAGTTTATTTAAGGCTCTCAAGTTTTGGGCTTTTTCAATTTCCGGATTTTGAATTAAATTTTGTTTTGGCTTAATAATGTCCAGTTCTATAAACTTTTTAACAGACTCATTAACTGCACAAACCAGACTTTGCTCATCAATTTTGCCTGCATAGCAATTACCGTTAATATATCCTGTCATATAGCATTTGAAATAGGGTCTTTTTGTGTTAACACGACTTAGACATTTCTTACAATTTTCACACCTTATTTTGCCGGCAAAAGGATTATCCCTTCTTTTACGGGTTTTTATAATTTTCAGTTTTATAGGGTTTATTTTAAAAAATAATTCTTTATCAATTATGGCTTCATGGGTGTTTTCTGTGATAAAATAGCTTTCTTGATCACGTTTTCTGTATTGATTTTTACCCACTATTATTCGTTCAAACTTTCCAGATACCATGTAACCCACATACCGGATATCCGAAAGAATCCTGCCAACTGCCTGACCATTCCAGACCAACTCTGAATCAAGAGGATTCCATCTTCTACTACAGCCTTTGTTATTCTTGTATACGCTTGGTGAAGGCACTTTTTCTCGGTTTAATATTATTGCAATGTCTTTTTCGGACTTTCCTTCTTCTGCCGCCATATTAAAAATTCGTTTCACAACTGCCGCAGCGTCCGCATCTATTAGAAATCTTCCTTTGTTATCCTGATCCCTAACGTAACCATACGGCGCAAAAGAGCCTACAAACTCTCCGTTTTTCATTTTTGCACGCTTAACTGCTTTAATCTTCTGAGACAGATCCTTGCTATATAATGAATAGATCAGGTTTTTAACTGATGTATCAATCAGGTTTTCTGTTGACTTAATGCTGTCATATCCGTCATTAACCGAAATAAAACGTACACCCTTTGTAGGGAATATATGTTCAATATAATGACCCACATCTATATAGTTTCTTCCAAAACGAGAAAAATCTTTTACAATAATGCTGTCAATGTCCCCATCTTCAACCATTTTCAGTATTTTTTTTATGCCTGGCCTGTCAAAATTTGTTCCGGAATAACCATCATCACTGACTTCAAAAATTTCCTTGTTTTTAAGATCATCCTTAGAATTTATGTATTGCATTATCAATTTCCTTTGGTTTGAAATGCTCATGCTCTCTTTATTTTTAACGCTCTTAATACGGCAGTCCTCAAGGGATATCCTTAGATAAATAGCAATTGCATTTTTCAAGCTTTCACCGCCCGTAGCCATTAAGTATAAACATCGGGGCATTACCCCTGCCACTTCCTTCTTAAAAGAAAGAAGCAAAGAATTTTAAATGTTTGGAAAACTTCCACACGAAAAATTCTTCAAGTTCAAGTTCACGTCAAAGTCCAAGTTTCAAACATGGAACTACTTTAATTTATGCTTGCTGTTGTAAACAGCTTTTTCAAATTGAGGCTTTTCAATAATAGGCTCATGAGTATTTTCCAATCGAATCCAATTACTTTTTGAGACATTTTTAGCAGTAAAGCCGTTTAGAAAAACACTTTTTTTACGTCCCTGAACCATTTGACCTGTATAGACAGGGTTTTTTATAAGATTTTTCACTGAACTTGTTGTCCACAGAATATCCTTATAGGATTGACTTTTGACAATTCCCTTTTCAAACTTATAAGCAAGAGGAGATTTTATGTTTTGGTCATTCAGCTTTTTAGCAATCTGGGCAAATGAAAGTCCGCTGATTCGCTGATTAAAAATATATAGTACGGTTTCTTTTGCTTCATGATCAACAATAAGCTTGTTTTTGTCTTTTGGATCTTTCATGTAAGCGGCTGTCAAGATAGGAACAAAAAATATTTGTAAATTACTTTTGTACTTCCCCCCTTGTAGTGTTCGTATCACCAAACGTAAAGCGAATCTCGATGCGCTCGGTATCAACGATAAGTATTCTGTCGATTAGAGCGAGGACTTCGTCATTTACAATATCCGCATTTAACACTCGCTGTAAGCCCAACTCGTCGGCCACATCGTTAATTGCCTTTATACCCTTGACGGCGGCAAGCTGAGAGTTCAATTCATCAATGTGGATTTGAGTTTTCTGCAATTCATCCCCATTTGTAGTCATAGCCTCAAGGTAGTCATCCTTGTCAATTTTACCATCAGCGAAGTCTTCATATAACGCAATACTGCGCCGTTCCAATAAGGCAATACGCACCGAGAGCTTTTTCAGCTCTGCGTTAATCGCATCTTTGCTTGGTGTGCCGTGTGATTGTTGCTTGCGTTTTCTCAGAGTCTCAAGAGTCTTCTGAGTCTCAAC
>CAZTAY010000063.1:0-15402 GCA_964611655.1 uncultured Eubacteriales bacterium | reverse complement strand
GTTAGAAGAAAGGCTCTTATTCAGCATTTTGGTGATATTGATAAAATCAAAAAAGCGTCTGTTGATGAATTATCTAAAGTTCCTGGCATGAACAGTAAGTCAGCAGAAAAAGTATTTGAGTTTTTTCATTGATATTTATTTCAATAATATAAGAACCTGAATTCAAAAGCTATAACCAAGGTTTCCGTTGAAAGAGAATATTCAACCCTTATTTTACTGAGTCTTTTCATAATTTGTTTCATTATTATTTCGCAAACGTGCCTTGAATGTCGAAAAATGTCCATTTCAAATTTGGGTAACTCTTTATTGAATATAGCTTGGCTCTTAATATTACAAAAATAAACTGTTGAATATTGTTTAAATATTAGTTATTATAGTATGAATATATTATCAGGAGGCGTTTAAACTTGGCTAGAGGTTTTTTAAAATTACGCATTGATAGATGCAAGGGATGCGAAATTTGCATTAGTATTTGTCCAAAAAAAATCCTTGCACTTGACAGTGTTGAAATAAACAATAATGGATATCATCCAGTAAGCGTAATCAACGAAGAAGAGTGTATTGCATGTGCCAACTGTGCGATTATGTGCCCTGACGGGGCAATTGACGTATATAAAGAAACGGTTTAGGAGGAGCTTTTTTTATGGCTGAAAAACGGTTAATGAAAGGAAATGAAGCTTTTGCAACGGCCGCTATTAACAGCGGCTGTAAATTTTATTTCGGATATCCCATAACACCACAAAACGAAATCCCTGAGTTTATGTCAAGGGAATTGCCAAAGATTGGTGGCGTATTTCTTCAAGCCGAAAGCGAGCTAGCGGCAATAAATATGGCATACGGCGTTGCTGCAGCAGGAGAACGTGTACTGATATCTTCATCATCACCCGGCATTGCTCTTATGCAAGAAGGTATTTCAATGTTTGCATCAGTTGAACTGCCTGTTGTAATAATCAATGTTATGAGAGGCGGACCTGGTGTTGGAAGTATACAATCGGGACAAGCTGATTACAACCAAGTTACAAAAGGCGGAGGAAATGGCGACTATCATTGTATCGTATACGCTCCAAGCACTATTCAGGAATCCATTGATATGATTAAAAAAGCTTATGATGTTGCTGATGAGTACAGAAACCCCGTAATAATTGCTGTTGACGGGATGCTTGGACAAATGATGGAACCTGTTGTAATTGACGAGGTTCAAGACTTAAGTAATATTGATAATAGTAAGGGTAAGCCTTGGGCTTTAACTGGACATAAAGGTTTAAGAGATAGAAATGCAATTAATTCTCTATTTTTAAAGCAAGAGTTACTGGAAGATAACATAAACAGATATTGGCCTAAATACATAAAAGCGGAAAAAGATTTAGTTGATTATGACGCAATCGGTTTAGAAGGTGCAGAAGTTGTTTTTGCTGCTTATGGAACAACAGCCAGAATTGCTTTGGAAGCCATTCAATTGTTAGCTGCTGAAGGTATAAAAGCAGGACTTATCAGACCAAAAACATTATGGCCTTTCCCAAACAAAGCCTTTGATAAAATTGATAAAACAACAAAAATGGTTATCTCTGTTGAGCTTTCAAAGGGTCAGTTCATGAATGATGTGAAAATTGCAGTTAACGGAAGGACAACTGTAGAATTAATAAGCAGAGTTGGCGGAATGCTGCTGGTTCCTGAAGAAGTAGCAGAAAAGACAAAAGAATTTTTAAGAGGTGAATAAATTGCAAGCAGTATTTGAATATACCAAAGGTATGCGCAAAGATATTTCAACTTACTGTCCTGGTTGCACTCATGGCATTGCGCACAGAATTATTATGGAAGTTTTGGACGAATCAAATGAATTTGATCTTGGAAATACCATAGGAATAGCACCTATAGGATGTTCTATTATTTCACACCAGTACATGAACATTGATATGATAGAAGCTCCCCATGGTCGTGCCCCTGCTGTTGCTACAGGCGTCAAAAGAGTTCATCCTGATGCAATGGTATTTTCTTATCAAGGTGATGGGGATCTTGCATCTATTGGTACTGCTGAAATTGTACACGCTGCCCATAGAGGCGAAAAAATTTGTACATTTTTCATCAATAACGCTATTTACGGAATGACAGGTGGCCAGATGGCGCCTACAACATTAATAGGTCAAAAAACCACAACCAGCATTAATGGCAGAACCGTAGAACAAGCAGGTATGCCCCTTAGAATGTGCGAATTAATTTCTACAATTGACGGTGCGGTTTATGTCGAAAGAGTTTCTCTACATTCTGCTGCTGAGGTTAGAAAAGCAAAAAAAGCTGTACAAAGAGCTTTTGAAATCCAGAAAAAAGGGCTTGGATTTGCCTTTGTTGAAATGATATCAAACTGTCCAACAAACTGGGGTCTAAATCCTGTTGAATCCTTAGAATGGATGAAATCAGCAATGATACCTTATTATCCTTTAAAACAATTTAAATGTCCTGAGGAGGTATCAAAATGAGTACTTCAAGAATGTTATTAGCCGGATTTGGTGGTCAAGGCGTATTACTGGTTGGTCAGATGATAGCTTATAGCGCTATGTACGAAGGGAAAGAAGTTACTTGGATGCCTTCTTATGGCCCTGAAATGAGAGGCGGAACTGCAAATTGTACAGTAGTTGTGTCTGATAAGCCAATATCCTCACCAGTTGCAAATATTGTGGATGTTTTGTTGGTTATGAATGAACCCTCATTAGATAAGTTTGAAGATTCTTTATCCCCTGGAGGACATTTATTTATAAATTCTTCTATTATTCGTAAAAAACCAAAAAGAACGGATATTAATGTTTACTATATAGATAGCAGTCATATTGCAGAAGAAGTACTGCATAACCAAAAAACAGCTAATATGGTCATGCTTGGAGCTATTATAAGAAAAACTGGCGTTGTTGATATAAAAACAATGGAAACAACCTTTAATAAATTATTTACGGGTAATAAAGCAAAGCTTATACCTGTAAATAATAAGGCTCTATATGCTTGGGAAAGCTAAATGAATGATTGAGTTTAAACGAAAAACCATTATAGTAGGTCATTACGGCAGCGGTAAAACAGAATTTTCCGTTAACCATGCAATCCATTTAAAACAACTTTTTGACAAAGTAGCATTAGTTGATTTGGATATAGCAAATCCCTATTTTAGAAGCAGAGAACGACAGAATGCACTTGAAAATAAAGGAATTGAAGTTCACCATAATGCATTTGGTTTTGATATTACTGAAGATTTGCCTGCTATTTCAGCAAAAATTCGTAAACCTCTTGAAAACACACAGTTCAAGGTAGTAATAGATGCAGGCGGTAATGATTCAGGAGCAAGAATTTTAAAACAATTTAAAAAATATTTTTTAGATAACGAAACAGAAATTTTATTTGTAGTTAATGCAAACAGACCAGAAACCAAAGATGTAGAAGGCGCAATTAACCATATAAACCGAATTCAGGACGAAATAGGAATGAAAGTTAACGGTCTAATAAATAATACTCATTTGTTAAAAGAAACAACAATCAAAGATATTTTACTAGGTAATAACCTTTGCTCAAAATTAACCGATAGATTAGGTATTCCAACATTTTTTTCTGTATGCAATGAGATTTATTTGAAAGAATTGAAAGATTTCATGAAATCCAACAATTTGGATTTTGAAATTTATCCAATTAAACTGTATATGCGACCTACTTGGCTTGACGTTCAATTCTAAATAAAAAACCTCTGTATATTCTACAGAGGTTAAGGCCGTTGACAACAAATATAAACCTGGAAGCTTTCCAGAAATCCACTTCTTACTTAAAAGAAAGTATCAAAGAATCTCTATGAGGAATACTTTGGAAAACTCCAAGAATAGTCTCCAAGCCTTGCCTACATCCTGAACCTCTGTATAATCTACGGAGGTTTTTTTGAATTCCTTTATGATGTTTGTAAGTCCGATTCAAGAAGCTTTACAAGCTTTTCTGTATTTCTACTATCCATTTCACAATTACCGCTAAAGCGTGCCCCTTCATCCACTACAAATGAAGGAGTTTGTACATTACCTTTTACATTTGCTGTTGGTGCAAAATGTACATCTTGTGTTGCAAATATATCTCCTTCTGCCTTGCCTGAAATATATAACTTAGCAGTTTTAATATTACCCTTAACAAAGCCCTTTTCACCTATAATAATCGTTCCATTAATGTCCAATTCCCCTAGATAATTACCATCAATCCTAACTGTCCCCTCCCCTTTAAAGAGCGAGCCTTCAATAGTCATGTTTTGACCTATAACGGTATTTGCTGCTTCCATATTTACTTTTTTGTCCGTTTTCGCTTGTTTTAACAATTAAATTGCCTCCTCTAAGAAATCTCTGGGGTCTTTGACTTCATCATACACTCTGACCTCAAAATGACAATGTGAACCAGTACTTCTCCCTGTACTTCCAGCCTTTGCTATTATATCTCCTTTTTTTACAGTTTGTCCAGCATTAACTGTTAAGGAAGAATTGTGTCCATAAAAAGAATGAATTCCATAGCCATGATCAATTTCAACCAAGTTGCCATATCCTCCTGCTTCTCCTGCCCGAACTACAACTCCTGAGCCAGCTGCCTTTATAGGCGTACCCATAGGAACAGCTATATCCATTCCGTTATGGTATTCACCAGAACTCCCTCCAAAAGGATTAGATCTATAGCCTTCCTCTGAAGTTATTCGTCCGCGTACAGGCCATGCATTAGGAAAAGATACTTTAAAATCTTCATAAGTAATTAAGTCTTTCACTAATTTTTGTTGAGCATAGTTTTCATCGTTAATTTTTTTGTTAAGGGAATTTAGCATTAAATATGGATCTGATTCAGTCTGATTATAATTCAATCTAACAACTGCTGCTTCCTCAGATTGCAATCCAATCTGATTTGCTGTGTGATAAAAAGGAGAGTATTCATGCTTGCCTATTTTCTTGTAGATTTCTGCTCTGTCTTGTTTAAGCTGTTCTAGTTCTTTTTCAGCATTGCGTACCTCTACTTTAAAGTCTTCAACCTTGCTGTTAATTGCATCAAGCTTCTGTTGGCTATAGGTCTTAATATTTTCTTTTTCTTTTTCTATAGTAACATTTTCAGTTTTTAATTGCTGATTAATTTGTATAAGCTCAGTCTTTTTATTTTCTGTTGACTCAAGGTTCTTGCTAACTTCTTGAATTTTATTACTTGCAATACTATTATTAAACCATAATACACCTAGTATAACCAATAAACATATACCTAAAACCGCTGATACGTAAAAATACAAATGCGAAATTCTAATTGTTTTAACAGTACCAGATGTGCTATCAGGAACCAACATAATTGTAAAATAGTTGCTCTGTTTATGGATTCTTTTGCTATTCTTCATAAACACCACCAAAGTATGAATTATAACTTAATAAACATTAAACAATTATTAATGTATTTTTTGAAATCTTATGTTATAATGAAACAAAAATGCAATATATATTGTTATACCATTTACAGAAAAAAAATGCAATATTTTTGTGATTTGAAGAAAATGGCAATATGTCTTTAATATGAATATTGAAAAGAGGTGTATGATGTATCTTTCTGATGTTAAAAAAATATTGAACGCAGATATTCTATGCTGCGAAGATAATTTAAAAGTGTCAGTAAACTCCGCATGTAGTTCAGATCTCATGAGTGACGTTCTCGCACATATAAAAGAGCAAAAACTTCTTTTAACAGGCTTAATCAATCCTCAGGTTATTAGAACGGCAGAAATGATGGATATAATGGCTGTTGTTTTTGTTCGCGGAAAGATTCCAACCCCAGATGTTGTTGAGATGGCGAAAAGCAGGAGCATTATTTTAATGACAACAAAGTTTTCAATGTACGTTTCAAGTGGTCTGTTATACTCAAACGGTTTAATAAATGAAGGGGTACACAATGAACTTACACTATAAAGTTGACGGTGATGAATTTTCAAAAGCAGGTGAAGCATCTAGTCAATTAAAAACTCTATTAAAAAAATTAGGAATTTCACCGGAGATTATCCGAAAAATAGCAATATCTGTTTACGAAGCAGAAATAAATATGGTCATTCATGCAAACGGCGGAGTTATTGACGCTGAAATTCTTCCAGATAAAGTATACATAAAACTAGAAGACACAGGACCTGGTATACCTGATATAGATAAAGCCATGATCGAAGGATATTCAACTGCATCTGAAAAAGCAAGGGAATTGGGTTTTGGTGCCGGTATGGGACTTCCTAATATTAAAAGATATTCAGATAAATTAAAAGTTACTTCAAAAGTAGGAGAAGGAACGATAGTGGAAATTACGGTTGATATAGCGTGAGCAATTCAATTTTTATGAATTGGACATAAGGAGGCGAATTCATGGGTGAGCTTTTAAACTGCAATCATTCCGTTATGCTTGACAAAGACAAATGTATCGGATGTACGGATTGTATTAAACGATGCCCAACCGAAGCCATTAGAGTAAAGAACGCAAAAGCCGTTATATTGGATGAAAGATGCATTGATTGTGGAATGTGTATTCGTGTTTGTAAAAGCAGGGCTAAAAAGGCAATAACATCACCTACATCAATAATTGATAAATATCCAGTTAAGGTCGTTTTAACGGCACCGTCCCTATACGCTCAGTTTAAAGAAACACATGATATTAATACGATTTTAACTGCTGTTAAAAACTTAGGCTTTGACTATGTTTTTGAAGTCTCTAAAGCAGCTGAATGGGTAACCATGGAAACGAAAAAGCTATTAAAATCAGAAGGCGTAAGAAAACCTCTTATCTCTTCTTCATGCCCCGGTGTTTTAAGGCTAATTATGATTAGATTCCCATCACTGCTGCCAAATATTTTAAAAATAGTCTCACCTATGGAAGCAGCGGCAATGGCTGCAAAAGACTATTTAGTATCGCAAGGCATTAAAAGAGAGGATATCGGAGCATTTTTTATTAGCCCTTGTTCTGCCAAGGCAACTAGCTTAAAAAGTCCTTTTGGCATCGAAAAATCCAGCGTAGACGGAGTAATTTCAATTGAGGATATATATGTAAAATTAATTAACGAGATTAAAAATATTGATGCCCCCGAACCTCTTTACCAAGCCTCTCTTGACGGAATTTATTGGGCAATGTCAGGAGGCGAAACTCGTGAACTAGACGCTATTAACTCTATTAATGTTGATGGAATCGAAAATGTAATCAATGTTTTGGAGCTTCTTGAAAACGGTCAGCTTGAGGACGTTGATTTTATAGAAGCACTTGCTTGTATCGGCGGATGTATTGGCGGTCCTTTAACAATCGAAAATGCTTTTGTAGCAAGAAACAACCTTAAGAAAATTCAAATTAATGCGTCAAAATATAAGTTAAAGCAAATTGCAAAAACTTACATAGACAATGAGAATCTTGATATATCCTATAGTAAGCAAGTTAAACCGCTAGACGTGATCAGCCTAAACAGCGACCGGGCAAAAGCATTGAAAATGCTTGAAGCTCAAGAACTTATACAATCAAAGCTTCCCAACATAGACTGTGGATCATGTGGTGCGCCCACTTGCTCTGCTCATGCTGAGGATATTGTAAAGGGCTTTGCAAAAGAAGAAGATTGTATTTTCATGCTCAAAGAAAAAATTGTAAAGATGGCTGAAAATATGATTGCGTTTTCAAAAAGTATTCCCCACCCCATTAATGAAAGCAGGGAGTAATATGACTGTTTTGGAACTTAATGATCATTTAAACCTTCAAATTGTTACATCAAATACAGAGGCATTGGAAAATAATATTAATGGTGCTTATATAGGAGATCTGCTAAGTTGGGTTATGGCAAACTTAAATAAGGATAATATCTGGATAACAATCCAGGGACATCTCAATATAATTGCAGTTGCGTCATTGGCAGAAGCAAGCTGCATTATACTTACAGAGGGAAGTTTGCCTGACCAGGATACCTTAAAGCGAGCGGACCTTGAAGGTATACCTATTCTCACTTCTTCAATGTCGTCTTATGAATTAGCCAAACAATTAAGTAATCTGGGGGTTTAGGAGCATTATGAGATTTGCCTATGATCTACATATACATTCCGCTCTTTCACCCTGTGCGGATGATGATATGACCCCAAATAATATAGTCAACATGGCTTTACTTAATGAACTTGACATAATTTCCGTTACAGATCATAATACTATTAAAAATGTTTTAGCTGTCTCAGAGGTTGCAAAAGAAGCAGGTCTTCTATTTGTGCCGGGAATAGAGGTTGAAACTTCCGAAGAAGTGCATGTAGTATGTCTTTTTGAAAATTTTAATTCCTTAAATGATTTTTATAAAACATTTGAGTCAATGTTTCCTTTTATTGAAAACAAACCCGATATCTTCGGTCGTCAGCTAATTATGAATAGATGTGATGAGATTATTTCTGAAGAAAATAGACTTCTTTTAACTGCTTCTGAAATGGATTTTTACGGTTTAGCCAAAACAGTAAAAGAACATGGTGGTGCATTTATTCCTGCACATGTTGACAGAAATAGCTATAGTGTTATATCGAATTTAGGTATGATCCCTGACGACTTAAATATTAAATACATTGAATTTTCAAGATTTTATGATAATAGTATTATATCAAACGTCCAAAAGTATAATGCTTTGTATTCTTCCGACGCACATAGGTTAGGCGAAATAACACAGGCTAAACGATTTTTAGAACTGCCTGATAAATCAACGAAATCGCTAATATCATTACTAAATGGCACATCTATATCCAAAGATTCTTAAATTTATATAAATGGAGGTTATCTATGGCTCAAACAGATATGGAAATGTCCAAGCTCAGGGAAGATGTACTTGAAGAAATTGAAAAAATGCTGGAACCATTCAGTCCCTCAAGAAATTCTTTGATTCCTGCACTGCATGTTGTACAGGAAAAATTAGGTTACATTCCTTATGAGGCACAAAGTTTGATTTCTACAAAAATGAATGTTCCTTTAACAGATGTTTATGGAGTTGTAACATTTTATTCAAGGTTTACTTTATCACCAACAGGCAAATATAAAGTTGGGGTTTGTCTTGGAACAGCCTGTTATGTAAAGGGTGCTGATAAAATACTTGCAGCCATTGAAAAGAAGATTGGTATTAAAGCAGGTGAAACAACTGAAGACGGCTTGTTTTCAATTGATGCCACCAGATGTATCGGCGCTTGCGGTCTTGCACCGGTTATTACTGTAAATGAAGATGTGTACGGCAAATTAAACGTAAATGATGTAGAGAAAATATTAGAAAAATATAAATAATATTATGGATAAATCTTTACGGGAGGCGCTTAAATGAAATCGTTTGCAGAATTACAAGCTATAAGAGATAAAGCAAAAGCCCAAGTGGATCAAAGAAAAGAGCAAAACGGTTATAGAGTAATCGTGGGTATGGCAACATGCGGAATTGCAGCAGGAGCGAGACCTGTTATGAAGACTCTTCTAGATGAAGTAAGCAAAAGAAACTTAACTAATGTTACTGTTACGCAAACAGGATGTATAGGTGTTTGCCGCTTTGAACCTATTGTTGAAGTGTTTAACCCGGAAAACGAGAAAGTAACATATGTCAAAATGGATCCTGAAAAAATTAAGAAGGTAGTATCCGAACACCTTGTAAACAACAGGATCGTGACGGATTTCACTCTTAAAGATTCAGAACAATAATAGGAAAGGAAGAGGAATTAATGAACTTTTTTCGTTCTCAAGTTCTCGTTTGTGGAGGTACAGGCTGTTCTTCATCAGGCTCAGGAAAATTATTGGAAAAATTAGAAAGTGAGATTTCAGAAAAAGGCTTAATCGAAGAGGTTAAGGTAGTTCAAACAGGGTGTTTTGGTCTGTGTGCATTAGGTCCTGTTGTTATTATTTATCCGGAAGGTACATTCTATAGTTATGTTAGTGAAGAAGATATTGAAGAAATAGTTTCAGAGCATCTTTTAAAGGGACGTATTGTTCATAGACTTCTATATCATGAAACAATTGATGAAGATAATACGAATAAATCTTTAAACGAAGTTCCTTTTTTTAAAAATCAATTGAGACTAGCTCTTAGAAATTGCGGTGTAATCAATCCTGAAAACATTGATGAATATATAGCTGCCAATGGTTATTTAGCACTTGAAAAAGTTCTTACTTCCATGAGCCAGGAAGAGGTTATTGAAGAAATTAAAAAGTCAGGACTAAGAGGCCGCGGCGGCGGCGGGTTTCCGACAGGTCTTAAATGGGAGTTTACTTATAATTCAAAAGGTGATAAAAAGTACGTTGCATGTAATGCAGACGAAGGTGATCCTGGTGCTTTTATGGATCGTTCCGTACTAGAAGGTGATCCTCATTCTGTAATTGAAGCAATGGCAATTGCTGCTTATGCTATCGGCGCGGATGAAGGTTTTGTATATGTAAGAGCAGAATATCCTATAGCAGTTGATAGATTAACAATTGCAATTGAACAAGCAAAAGAATATGGTTTGCTTGGAAAAAATATTTTCAATACAGGATTTAATTTTGATCTTGACATTAGGCTAGGAGCAGGAGCATTTGTATGCGGTGAAGAAACAGCTCTTATGAACTCAATTGAAGGCTATAGAGGCGAACCAAGGTCAAGACCGCCCTACCCAGCTATTAGGGGTCTGTTCGAAAAGCCAACAGTTCTGAATAACGTTGAAACTTATGCAAATATTCCGATTATTATTTTAAATGGTTGGGAATGGTTTAATAATATTGGTACTGAACGCTCGTCTGGTACAAAAGTTTTTGCTGTAGGCGGTAAAATAAATAACACAGGTCTTGTTGAAGTACCTATGGGCACGACTTTAAGAGAAGTTGTTTATGAAATTGGTGGTGGTATTCCAAATGGCAAAAAATTCAAAGCCGCTCAGACAGGTGGTCCCTCTGGTGGTTGTATACCTGCATCGTTGATTGACACTAAAATAGATTTTGATTCATTGATTGCAATCGGCTCCATGATGGGTTCCGGTGGACTTATTGTCATGGATGAAGATAACTGTATGGTAGATATTGCAAGATTCTTTTTGGACTTTACGGTGGATGAATCCTGCGGTAAATGTCCTCCTTGCAGAATAGGCACTAAAAGGATGCATGAAATTTTAACTAAGATTACAGAAGGCAAAGGCTCTTTAGATGATTTAGACAAGCTAGAAGCGCTTGCCGTTAACATTAAAGCCGCTTCCTTTTGCGGATTAGGACAAACAGCACCCAATCCTGTTTTAAGCACCTTAAGACATTTTCGGGATGAATATGAAGCTCATGTGGTAGATAAAAGATGTCCTGCCGGAGTTTGTAAATCCTTGTTAAATGTACATATTATTCCTGATGCCTGCAAGGGATGTACACTTTGCTCAAAAGTTTGCCCTGTAGGAGCTATTTCTGGCTTTGTTAAGTCACCTCATGAAATAGATCAGGATAAATGTATAAAATGTGGTGCTTGCTTAGAAAAATGTCCTTTTGACGCTATTATTGATAAGTAAAGGAGAGGTGATTGTATGGAAAATGTATCCTTAAAAATAGATGGAATAGACCTTAATGTGCCGTCGGGTTATACAATTTTACAAGCTGCTAAAGAAGCAGGTATACGAATACCAACCCTATGTTACTTAAAAGGAATAAATGAAATTGCAGCCTGTAGAATGTGTCTTGTAGAAATCAAGGGAATGAGAGCCCTTCAAGCGGCATGTGTTTACCCTGTGTCCAATAACCTGGAGGTATTTACAAATACTGAAATTGTTAGAAATGCCAGAAAAGCAAACCTTGATCTGATACTGTCAAACCATGACCGTAAATGTTTAACCTGCGTCAGAAACAAGAATTGCGAATTACAAAGTTTAGCAGAAGAACTGAATATAGAAGACATACAATTTTCAGGTGAAAACACTGAATTTTTAGTGGATGATTTATCCCCTGCAATTGTAAGAAACAACAATAAATGTGTTGTTTGCAGACGCTGCGTATCGGTTTGCAGAGATATTCAGACTACTGCTGTAATTCAGGCTAAAAACAGAGGTTTTAACACTAGTATTGGCTCAATATTTGATAAATCTCTAAATGATATTTCTTGTATTATGTGCGGACAATGTATTGTTGCCTGTCCAGTTGGTGCTCTTACTGAAAAAAGCCATATTCAAAGAGTTTGGGATGCTTTAAGCAATGATGAATTACACGTTGTCGTACAGACTGCTCCATCTGTAAGAGTTGCTCTGGGAGAAGAATTTGGTATGCCAATAGGCACTCTTGTAACAGGCAAAATGGCTACCGCTTTAAAAATGATGGGCTTTGATAAGGTATTTGACACAAATACAGGTGCTGACCTTACGATTATGGAAGAAGGAACAGAATTAATTAATAGGATTACCAACAACGGTACTCTGCCAATGATAACTTCTTGTTCACCCGGCTGGGTAAAGTTCTGTGAGCATTATTACCCTGAATTTATTGACAACCTTTCAACATGTAAATCACCGCACACAATGCTTGGTGCAATTTTAAAATCATACTATGCTGCAAAATCCGGTCTTGAACCTAAAACCATTTTTGTTGTGTCGGTAATGCCATGTACTGCTAAAAAGTTCGAAATTGACAGACCTGTTATGGAAGTAAACGGTCTAAGGGACGTTGACGCCGTTATTACCACCAGAGAACTAGGAAAAATGCTTCGTGAAATTGGTATTGATTTTGAAAATCTTCCTGATGGCACTTATGATAATCCACTAGGTAGCGCTTCAGGTGCCGGAACAATTTTTGGTGCTTCCGGAGGAGTAACTGAAGCGGCACTACGTACTGTTGCAGAGAAGTTAACCGGCAGAAGGTATGAAGAAATTGAGTTTAAAAATGTTAGAGGCAACAAGGGAATTAAAGAGTTTGAAGTAAAATTAGATGAAATGACTTTAAAAGGTTGTGTAGTAAACGGTACCGGCAATGCCAGAATAGTTCTTGATAAAGTTAAGGCCGGAGAATCAGATTACCACTTTATTGAGGTCATGGGCTGTCCTGGCGGATGCGTAACAGGAGGCGGACAACCCATAGTTCCGTCTAAATTCAGGGAAGATCATTCTGTTTGGGAGCTGAGAGCCGGCTCTTTATATAAAGACGATGAAAACCTTGAATTAAGACGCTCACATGAAAATCCTTTCATCTTAAAATTATATGATGAATATCTGGATGAACCAAACAGTCACAAAGCTCATAAGCTCCTACATACGAGCTATGAAAAAAGAGAGGAACATTGCATCAATATATTCAAAGACCAAATTTTCAGATAATTAATATTAAATATAAGGTGTTCAAAATTGTAATATATCATTTTTGTGATAATTCTTTTTTGCAACACCTTTTTTAATAAACATTAGGTTCTTAATAATTTGTTTGATGATAATACACAACTAATTCCCTTCCCACCTAACCAATGCACTCCCTAATTTGGTTATGCCGTTTACAAAATAGCAAATTTCAATAAAAAAAATAAGTTATATGATTTATATTTATAAAAATACTTATTTTATAAACAAAACCATGGGTAAATTACAAAAAATTATTAGTTAAATCTTCTAACATTTTCACATTTAAACCTTATGAGGTATTTAATCCCTCTACCTCTTATTAACACAACATGATATAATTTTGTATAATTAAAGTTTAACTAATGTAAACACTTCAGAACGCATACTTTTGTAACCATTTAAAATAATGAAAGGAGACGTGTTGTAATATTAATGGATTAAGCTGCTTTCTGAATTGTATTTGTAGATAATTATTACAAATATCCGTTTACATTGACTTTATTAATAACTCCTTAAACAATTTATCTTGTAACTATCGTTTTCATCAATTGTAATTATTCTAAATAAGAAAAGAGGTATGGAAATGAGTAACGTGGAGAAAAAAACTGGTATTAGCGCATTTGACTTTTTCTGTATCGGTTTTGGTGCCATAGTTGGGGTTGGCTGGGCTGTATCCATTAACAAATGGATGGCAAGCAGCGGCGGTCCTCTACCAGCTGCTGTTGGTTATGTAATTGTATTAATAATGATGATTCCTGTTGCTCTTTGCTACTGCGAACTTACACCTATGCTTCCTGTAGCAGGTGGAGGTATGGCATTTGCCTATAAGGCATTCGGAGAAAAAGTTTCATTTATCGCAGGTTGGGCTGTATTTGGCGCTTTCGTAACCCTGATTCCTTGGGAAGCTATCTACATATGCGATATTCTAACCATTCTTTTCCCTGTGCTAAAAGAAGGAGGACCTCTATACGAGCTTGCAGGAGAGCCAGTATATCTTGGACACTTGATAATCGGACTGGTGTTCTCGATATTCATGTTTATAATTAACTATCGGGGTGCAACGGCTGCTGCTGGCGTTCAAAGAGTTCTAACAATTTTACTTCTTGGCGCTGGTTTGCTTACTATGATTGTTGCATTAATTAAATTCAATTGGACTAATTTTGAACCTTTATATGAAAATGTTCGTGAAAGCTCTCATGATAATTTCTTTGGTGGCGCAATGGCTATTCTAGCAACTGCACCTTTCTTCCTTTCAGGTTTCGAGGCGATTCCTCAAGCAGTTGAAGACGCATCCGGCGATGTTAAAGATGTTGGTAAAACAGTTGTATTATCAGTAGGTCTTGCATGTGTATTCTACGCAGCACTTCTTTTCTGCCTTGGCGGAGGCTTACCTTGGAAAGAATTCATTACTCTTCCAAGCCCTGGCGCTTCAAATGCAATGAACGTTATGTATCCTGATCAAGTTGGTACAGCACTTTATACAATAATCTTAGTTGGAGCTATTTGCGGTCTTTTAACCACATGGAATTCTTTCATGCTCGCATCTTCACGTATCCTTATGAGCTTGGCAAGAGCTAACATGGTACCTAAGATTTTTGCAAAGCAACACCCTGTTTATAAAACTCCAAGTAATGCATTAATAGCATGTTTTATTTTAGCAGTAGCAGGTCCATTTTTAGGTATGGGTCTTATCGATCCACTTACTACTTTTGCAGCAGCAGGCTTTGTTGTTAGCTGGATGATTACATCATTTTGTGCTGTTCGCCTTAGAAAAACAGAGCCTAATATGAACAGACCTTACAAAATGCCTGGCGGTACTGCAACTGGATGGTTTGCAGGTATAGTTATGGCAATAACACTTATCTTATTATTTGTTCCTGGCAGCCCTGCTTATATGTCAGATATAGCAGTTATATTATTCGTAGTATGGATGGCTGTTGGAGTTTTAGCATACTTGGCTACTGCACCTCAAAGAAACGCCCTTCCACCAGAAGAACGTGCAGCATCATTGTTTGCTACAATGAAAGATAAGTAATTAAATAATTATATACCAAAATCGTTTTACATTTCTCTCCTTTATTATTTAAAAATTCTGTGA
>CAZTAY010000062.1:0-15747 GCA_964611655.1 uncultured Eubacteriales bacterium | reverse complement strand
ACCCCTGTTTCAGCCGTGAAAGGGCCGTGTCTTAACCGCTTGACCAACGGGCCGTCTGAACTCAACTGCTACATCATAAAACATATTAAAAGATTTGTCAATACTTTTTTTGAAAAAATTTAGAAGCGACAAGTTAAAGAAAATTTGAGTGAAAATTTAAGTATTATACTTTGGTAAATATTTATCTCAAAAAATCTGCTAAAATTGTCGTTTATCATTTGCCAATTAATAAAAAAAATGATATAGTTATTATTTGATATCATACACCGGAGGATTGAATATTATGAATGAACTTTTAGAAATAAAGAATTTATCAGTTTCCTTTGGTGAAGGAAAAGAACTTTTAACAGTTATTGATAATCTGGATTTTTCTGTTCAAAAAGGAGACACAATTGGTTTAGTAGGTGAAAGCGGAAGTGGTAAAAGTGTAACCAGCCTGTCAATTATGCGCCTTTTACCTGAACATAGCTCTAAAGTTACAGGTGAAATTATTTTCCAAGGCGAAAACCTATTAAAATACAATTTAAAAAAAATGCAGGAGATCAGAGGAAACAGAATAGCAATGATCTTCCAAGAACCAATGACATCCCTTAATCCAATACATACATGCGGAAAACAGGTTATGGAGTCACTTTTGCTCCATATGAATATTTCTAAAAAAGAAGCCAAAGAAAAAACCCTTAAGCTTTTGGAACAATGTGGTATTCCAGATCCGGTTCATCGTTTTAATGAATATCCACATCAAATGTCCGGTGGAATGCGCCAGCGTATTATGATTGCAATAGCTCTTGCATGCAATCCCAATCTGCTTATTGCTGACGAACCTACGACTGCTCTTGATGTAACAATTCAAGCCCAGATATTGGATTTGATGAAAGAAATTAAGAAAAAAAGTGATATGAGCATAATGCTTATTACTCATGATTTGGGAGTAGTCTTAGATTTTTGTGATAGAGTTATAATTATGTACGCAGGTCAAATAGTTGAGAGCGCCAGTGTAAGGGAGGTTTTTGAATCCCCTATACATCCATATACAAAAGGTCTAATCGCGGCAATGCCTAAACTGTCAGATACTAAGAAACAATTAGATGCCATACCCGGCATGGTGCCTGACTTAAAAGAAATGCCAAAAGGGTGCAGGTTTAATCCCAGATGTAAATATGCACTTGACTGCTGCAAAGAGGAAATGCCTGAACTAAAAGAAATAAACGGCAGACTGGTTCGTTGTTTTCTGGCAAAAGACGTTTAGGGCGTGTTCCCACTAAGCTAATAACAATCTTTTCGGTTGATTTTACGCCATTTTTTGTCATCAGCTCCTAGCATAATTTTTCTGTTATGCGTCGTTGCTTCTTCCTCAATGGCAAAAAATTAAGCTCGAAAATCTTGCCATTCCATTAATGGGAACACGCCCTAGTATATAAGGAGTTTATTATGGAACAAGATACTTTAATAAACCTAATAGACGTGAAGCAACATTTCCCCGTAAAAAACCATAACGGTAAAAAAGCAAAACTTAAGGCTGTTGACGGTGTTTCATTTTCTATTTTAAAAGGAGAAACATTCGGGCTTGTAGGGGAAAGTGGTTGTGGAAAAAGTACATTAGGAAAGACAATTCTTAAGCTATATGAGCTTACAGACGGACAGATAATATTTGAGGGAATGGACATTTCAAAGTTTAAAGGTAGTTCTTTGAAAGATTTTAAATGCAAAGCTCAGATGGTGTTTCAAGACCCTTCATCATGCTTAAACCCTAGACGAAAAATTTATGATATACTGATGGAGCCTTTAGAAATACATGGCTTTTATAAAGATAATACAGAATTAAGAAAAGAAAAAATATTACATATATGTGATATGGTTGGTATTTCTGCTGCTCACCTTCAAAAGTTTCCCCATGAAATGTCAGGTGGTCAAAAGCAGAGAGTTGGGATTGCCAGGGCGCTTTTGCTAAACCCAAGTCTCATTGTTTGCGATGAACCTGTTTCTGCTCTTGATGTTTCTATTCAAGCTCAAGTTATAAATCTTTTGTCGGAGTTGCAGGAAAAGCTTAATCTCACATATCTTTTTATCTCTCATAATCTAAGTGTTGTTAAGCATTTTTGTGAGAGAATAGCAGTTATGTATTTAGGGGTGATTGCAGAACTTACTGATAGCGAAAGGTTATATGAAAATCCTTTGCATCCGTATACTAAAGCGTTGATTTCTGCCATTCCGCCTGCAAGTTTTGATGAAAAAACTGACAGAGAAATATTATCAGGGGATTTGCCAAGTCCAATTAACCCTCCTTTAGGGTGTCGGTTTCATACAAGGTGTTCTAAAGCTTTCGATAAATGCAAACATGAAGAGCCAATACTTAAAGAAATTGAGCCAAATCACTTTGTTGCGTGTCATTTATATTAAACCCCCGACAAAAACTGTTTAGCAACCTTTAGTCGAAAGGGTCTACGGCGGCGACATAATGGTTGTAAGATTTAATAGGTCGCCCCAATAGTTAAATGTTAACGCGCTAAAGTGTTAAATTTAAAATTTATAAGGAGGAATTTAAAAGTATGAAAAAGTTATTATCACTAATTCTTGTGGCTACTTTATCAATCTCTTTATTTGCAGCTTGTGCGCCAAGCACTGATGGAGAAAAGCCCCAAGACGGAGAACAGCAAACAGAAAGTAACACTGTAGTAATAGGTATTGCAACAGACTTAAAAACCTTAGACCCAAGTTTTATGTACGAGGTGTTCGGTAACTTAGTTGCATATGCATTATATGATATGCCTTTTAGGTTGGTTGGATCTGACCTAGAACCTAAACCTTCATTAGTCACAGAAGATTGGACCTTAGATGATACTAAAAAGGTTTATACATTCCCAATTAGAAAAGATGTTAAATTTACAAGCGGAAATCAACTTACAAGTAAAGACTTCCTTTTTACATTTAATAGGGTAACTAATTTAAAATCTAGTACATTGCCTTATGTTGAAGGTATTGAAAAGGTTGAAGCTCCAGATGAATATACGTTTGTTGTAACACTAAAAGAGCCGGATGCATCATTCCTTGCAAAGCTTGCAACAAACCCATTCAGTATTCTTGACAGCGAAGTTGTAAAAGCAAACGGTGGCACTGACGCTGCAGATGCTTCAACTGCTGATACAGCACAGAAATTCTTAGATGAAAACTCAGCAGGTTCAGGACCATACAAACTTGTTAAATGGACTCCTAATGTTGAAGTTGTACTTGAAAAGAACCCTGATTATTGGGGTCAAGTAGGCAATGTAGACAAATATATAATTAAGGAAATACCTGATCCAAATTCACAAATGCAAATGATTCAAACAGGTGATATTGACATTGCGTATACTTTAAACGCTGATAATATTGCGCAATTAAAAGGTATTGATGGAATAAATCTTGTAAACGGTCAATCCACTATTATTTCATTCTTAATGATGAATATGGATGAAACAAAAAGCGGACCTTTAGCAAATCCAGATGTACAACAGGCAATTCGTTATGCAATTGACTATAAAGGACTTAAAACACTTTGCGGCGAAGGAACGCTTCTTCCAAAGGCATTTGATCCTGTTGGTTTCCCTGGCGCATTGTCAAAACCTGATGACTATCAGAACATTGAAAAAGCAAAAGAACTTATGAAAAAAGCAGGTTTTGAAGGTGGATTTGAAACAACTTTAACGGCTGCAAACTATGACTCAGAAGGAATGTCATGGGTAACTATTGCTGAAAAAGTTAAAAATGACCTTGAAGCAATAAATATTAATGTAAACATAAACACTACTGAAATAGGTATTGCAATTGATGAATACAGATTAGGAAATACCCCTTTCTTAGTAATGCATTGGAGTCCTGACTACCTTGATATATCAAACCAACTTGCCTTCTTACCAGGAGATGTTATAGGATCAAGAGCAAATTGGCCTGCTTCTGCTTCTCCAGAAATGGTTGAGCTTGGAAAGAAAATTACTAATGAATATGATCCAACTGTAAGAGGTACTTATGCAGAACAGCTTCAAGAGCTTATGGCTGAAAACTCTCCATACGCTTTCCTTCTTCAACATCCAAAAAGTTTTGCAGTAAGAAACAATTTAAAAGATGTTAACTATAACGACTTAAATAAAATTCAGCTTTCAGAAATAAATGTAGTTAAATAAATTATTCATTATACTCTCAATCCCAGGTATCCTGGGATTGAGAAGTATCTTTAGACTGATTGTAAAACTTATATTGTTGAATTTATGTTTTACAATCAGCCTAAATTTCCAAGAAAGGAGTTTTTTGTATGCTAAGATATTTGGGAAGAAGGCTCTTACTTACGATTATAATGCTTATAGGCGTTTCGTTGCTGGTTTTCCTCATTTCTCACATGGTACCAAGTGATCCTATTGCAACAAATCTAGGTCAAAAAGCAATGAGCAACCCTGAAGTCGTTGCTGCTTATAAGGCAAAATGGGGGCTTGATCAACCGCTTCACGTTCAATACTTAACCTATCTAGGGAACATGCTAAAGGGAGACTTTGGTGTATCTCTAAGAACAGGAAAACCTGTACTTGATGATATATTACGCTATTTTCCGGCAACCCTTGAGTTGTCTTTGTTTGCTATTACAATTGCAATAGTGTTTGGAGTGCTGTTTGGACTGGTTTCTGCAATATTCAGAAACAAACCTATTGATCAGGTGTTAAGAGCTATTTCAGTAAGCGGTGTATCAATACCAAGTTTTTGGTTTTCCCTTCTTGCACTGGATGTTTTCTACAAAAATCTTAAATGGTTTTCTGGCCCTGGACGTTTAGATTCCAGGATGAGTGTTCAAAGCGGAGGAACCGGGTTTTTTGTGTTAGATGGACTACTGTCAGGAAACTTTCAAATGGTTGCTAACGCATTGTCACATATAGCCCTCCCTGCAATTGTGTTGGGGTTCTTTACAATGGGTCTTATTGCAAGGCAAACACGGAGCAATCTATTGGAAGTTCTTTCAATGGACTATATCAGAACAGCAAGAGCAAAAGGCATGAGCGAAAGAAAAGTTGTATTTAAACATGCGTTTAATAATGCTCTGATCCCGGTTATTACTGTTGCCGGAATGGGATTTTGTAATTTGCTTGGTGGTATGGTTTTTGTAGAGAAGATTTTTTCATGGCCCGGAATTGGTCAATATGCATATCTATCCGCAACAACGCTAGATTTTCCGGCAATTTGTGGTGTTTCGATGTTAATTGCCCTTAATTACGTGGTTATTAACCTTATAATTGATATTTTATACGGAGTCATAGATCCTAGAATCCGTTTACAATAGGAAAGGAAATTAATATGACCACTTTAAAGAAAGTGCTAAACCAGAAAAATTTCATGTTTAAACTGGGAATTATTATATGTCTCTTATGGTTGATTATTGCAGTTGCAGCACCTATTCTCACACAAAGCCCATTAACTCAAGATCCGTATAACAAGTTTTCTCCTCCCGGAAAAACCAATGTTTTAGGAACAGATCATCTAGGACGTGATGTATTTAGCAGGGTTCTAAATGGCAGCCGTGTTTCTATCACTGCCGGTCTTATAACAGTAGTTATATCTTTTATTGTGGGTTTATTATATGGTTCAATTGCGGGATACATAGGTGGAATGATTGACGAAATTATGATGAGGTTTTCGGAGGTAATCATTTCATTCCCTCCTTTAATTCTAGCGATGGTAATTGCTGCTGCATTAGGACCAAGCGTGGGTAACTCTGTGTTAGCCATGGCAATAATTTGGTGGCCAAATTATGCCAGACTTGCAAGATGTATAGTAATAACTATTAAAGGAAACGATTATGTTACCGCAAGTAAATTAATGGGCGCATCAAATATGAGGGTGCTTATTAAAGATATTATCCCAAATAGCGTTGGGCCTTTGGTGGTTATGGCAACGGTTGATATAGGGAATGCAATACTAATGTTTTCTGGCCTTAGTTTCCTTGGACTTGGTGTGCAACCTCCAAACCCTGAATGGGGATCAATGGTTAGCGATGGAGTTGCAAATTTCAATTATTGGTGGATTGCAACATTCCCTGGATTGGCTATTTTCTCAGTTGCAATAGGCGCTAATTTTATAGGTGACGGATTAAGGGATTACCTGGATCCAAAACTTAGAAACCAATTATAAATTTAGGAGGTTAATCATGGAATATTTTGAAGTAAGTAATGTTGAAGCTACAGGATTGCCTTTGTTTGAAATGAAGAAAATATTTGATTTAGACGGAGACTATAAAAACATTTCATTGAACATTGTTACTATTCCGCCAATGTCAACAGTGCCTAAGACCGGATTTAGCTGTCATAAAGAAGATGAGTATGCCTTTTTTATTGAAGGGGAGTTACTTACGAAAAGTGGTGGTGAAGAAGTTCTGGTGAAAAAGGGTATGGCAACATTTATACCAAGAGGTGAGAAACACATTTCAGAAAACAAAACTGATAAACCTTGCATACTAGTTTGTATGTTGGTGACTCCTAATGAATAAAGACAGACTTAATAAAATTCTTAAAAATATGGAGGAAGAAGGACTTTCTCAAATTATTGTAACCTCAACTGCGTCGGTTTATTACATTACAGGATTATGGGTTGAACCCCATGAACGAATGTTGGCACTTTATATAAATTCAAATGGCGAAGTAATTTTGTTTGGTAATACTATGTTTGGAATAAAGGAAGTTCAAGATTTCCAGTTTATTCCTCATTTTGATGGCGATAATCCAGTTGAAGAATTAGCAAGGCATGTAAAGTCTGGAAAGTTAGGAATTGACAATACGTGGCAAAGCAGATTTCTTATATCACTTATGAATTTGCGTAAGGACATTAATACAGTTATTGGCTCAGGCCCTGTAGATAAGGCTAGAATGTGTAAGGATTCTCAAGAGATTGAGAATATGAGAAAAGCATCAATGATCAATGATAAAGTTATGCAATTGGCTATAGATTCAATAAAAGAAGGTATTAAAGAAAATGAACTGTCCTTCTTAATTAATAGGCTGCATATGGAAAATGGAGTTGATACTCCTGAGTCTCAGATTGTTTGTTTTGGTGCAAATTCAGCAGATCCTCACCATGCTCCTTTAAATGATGCTATAAAAGATGGGGATTGTATTATTTTGGATATATTTGCACCTATAAATCATTATTGGTGTGACATGACCAGAACACTCTTCTTTAAATCAGTTTCGGATAAGCAACAAAAAGTATATGAAACTGTATTGGAAGCTAACCGTCTAGCAAAAAGCAAAATTAAGCCAGGTATTAGAATGAGCGAAATTGATGGTCTTGCTAGAGGGGTAATCGAAAATGCAGGCTTTGGAGAATTTTTCACTCATAGAACAGGTCATAACATAGGAATTGAATGTCATGAACAACCTGATGTTGGTAGCAACTCCGATGTAGTTGCAAAAGAGGGTATGGTGTTTTCGGTTGAACCGGGAATATACTTGCCAGGAGAATTTGGCGTTAGAATCGAAGATCTTGTAGTTGTTACTAAAGACGGCTGCGAAAGTCTTAACAATTTTAATTGGGACTTAACCGTGATTAAATAATAGTTTTTAGATTTAAACTCATTCCTAAGAAATGCCATATTTGCGGCAATTCTGTCAAAATCTTTAGTTCTTTTATATAATTAAGAATTGAATTCGGGGCAAAGATCCCAGGTTTATATCAACAATCTAAATCAGGCTATTTCAAATGATAGCCTGATTTTCTATATAAGTCATTGTAAAAATACCTAAATATGGTATAATATAATAAAATAAGGTGTAAATAAATCAATATTATAGCTAATCCAATTGAAAATAGGCTGTAGCAAACTTGTTTGTGTAAGAAGATTATCAAATTGAATTAAGCGCCCTGTCACAAGACTGTAGCAAAGCGCGTGTTTCAGTTCGATTTGAACTGAAACAGCTATATACCTCCGGAGAAAAAAACAATGGACAAAAATAAAGTTGAAGTTTTAATTAATGGAAAAATTTATACGCTTGTTGGTGTTGAAAGCGAAGACCATATTCAAAAGGTAGCACGTTATATAGATAAAAAAATGAGCATGATTTCAGGTCAAGACACTTCAAAGGTCTTAAATAATAATCTTTTAGGGATTTTGACCTCTCTTAATGTTGCTGATGATTATTTCAAGGAACTAGACAAAAATAACGAGCTTTTGAATAAATTCCAGGATATTACCAATGAAGCTAAGACAGACGAAAATGTAATCAGGGACTTTGAAGAAACAATTAATACTCTTAAAGAACAAAATGAAACACTAGAGAAGATAAATAGTGACCTTCAAATGGAGCTTGATTTTGTAAAACAAGCATTTGATAGTTTGAAATTAGAATTTGACGAGTATATTAATACTTTTGGAGAAACATCTCCAACTATTAAGGCATGAGATTTTGATTTGGTTTTAACTTAAAATTACTAACAGAGTAGGGTGGATTCCTACTCTTTGTTTTTAAGCTTTATAATAGAACAAACTAGGTTGTGATTCTATGTACTCTCTTTTCGTATTCATGTCCAGATTTATTTTTATGTTCTGTATTGTTATTTTTTTATATCAGTCCATAACTTATATAATTTCTGAAAGATCGGATTTTACTGTAGAGTTAAAAAATATTATATTTAACCAAAAAGTTGTTACAATACTTATGCATGTAACAGGCTTTGTGATTATTTCATTAAACCACGGTGAGGATTCCCTGAGCATCTATACTCTGGTAACAGGTGGTGCTTTTCTTTTATTTTACACCTATGCACAAATTACTCTAAAATTATTTTATAAATCATCATGTCCTCTTATATGGAATATAGTTTTTTTTATATCTGATATAGGTTTAATAATGCTGATGAGATATGGCGGAGAATATTCTACTTTTGCTCAAAAGCAATTAGTTTGGATTTTCACGGGCTATTCAATAGGGTTAATTGTGCCTTTTATATTTAAGATTGTAAACAAACTAAAGAACTTTGAATTTATATTTATTATTTTGGGTTATTTACTGCTATTATCACCATTTATAATTGGAAAGGTTCAAAATGGTGCATTAAACTGGGTTCAATTTTACGGGATTAGTTTTCAGCCTTCGGAGTTCGTAAAAGTTTTGTTCTTGTTTTTCCTTGCATCCGCATTTGGAAAGAAACTAAACATTAGAAAATTTATAATTTACTCTTTGGTTGCAGCAGGCTTTATTGGAATACTTGTTATCCAAAAGGATTTAGGGGGAGCGTTGATTTATTTTTCCCTTTATCTGATACTAATGTATATTTCCACAGGCGCAACACTTCTTACACTAATTATCCTAGCATTTGCAGTGGTATCAGTAATTGTTGCATATAATGTGTTTCCATATTTCAGTTTCACAGAAAATATTTTTTCCCATTTACAAAAAAGAATGATTTCCTGGCAAAACCCGTTCAGTGACATAACGGGTGCAGGTTATCAGATTGCACAAGCACTATTTGCAATTGGTACATGGGGACTTTTTGGTGCAGGGTTAACAGAAGGTGTTTCAAAATTCAATTTGCCATTCGTTGAAACTGACATGATCTTTGCAGGAATATGTGAGGAATTCGGTGCTTTATTTGGAATTATCATGATCGTATTATATTTTGTACTGGTTTATAAATGTATTAATATTGCAATAAATTGCAAAGACAAGCACAATTCCTTGCTATGTTCAGGTTTATCTTTGGCTTTGGCAATCCAAACCTTTTTAATTATTGGAGGAGTAATTAACCTGGTTCCTCTAACGGGTGTAACACTTCCTTTTGTCAGCTACGGCGGAAGCTCTGTAATCGTAAGTTACTTTATGATTGCATTAATCTCCAGCATAAATGCCTACAACAAACGTGAAGAAGTTCAAACTTCTGACACAGGAATAATTGAGGATGATGAGATAAGATCAGATGATTCTGAAAAAGAATTAGATACAGAGTGATTAGCTTAGATTGGGGATATTAAATTGGATAAAACCACTAAAAATATTAAAAGAATTTTATTCTTTGTTTTTATTCTATTTGCCTTATTAATAGGTGCTTATCTAAAATTTCTTTTCTTAGATAGTGGAAACATAGTTTCAAACCCACATAATCCAAGGCTATATAGAGATGAGGAAGGAATAATTCCTGGTAATATTTATGATATTAACGGTAATGTTCTTGCAAAAGTAGAAGGCGATGCTAAAAATTTTAAGCGATATTATCCTTATGGTGAAATAGCAGCTCATGTTGTTGGATTCACTAACGCAGGAAAATCTGGTGTAGAAGCAAAGTATAATTTTGAACTGCAAAACATTCGATTTGAATTGATAAAAAGGATTCAGAACCTGTTTAATGAAGAAACACTAACAGGTAATAGTATTGTATTGACCCTTGATATGGATATCCAAGAACTTGCTTATAAAAAGCTTGGAAAAAGAAAGGGCGCAATTGTTGTAATGGAACCCTCAACAGGCAAAATTATTGCGCAGGTTTCTTATCCAACATTTAATCCTAATACAATTGAAAAGGACTGGGATAATTATAAATCAGAGGACAACGGTGCGTTATTAAACCGTGCAAGCCAGGGGTTATACCCGCCGGGTTCTGTTTTTAAAGCAGTCACGGCAGGCTCAATGATCAAATCCATGATAAACTATAACAGCCTAACATATGAATGTTCAGGTGAAGAAACATTTGGAGAAAAAATTATCCATTGTTATGATTCAAAGAAGCATGGAAAAGTAAATATATATGAGGCAATGGCTTACTCGTGCAATACTTTTTTTGCTAAGAAAGCCTATAGCCTTGGTAAAGAATCACTTTATAAAATGGCTAATAATCTTTTTTTTAATCAAGAGCTTAATTATCCTTTGGCTTATAGCAAAAGCTCGTTTACACTTAAAAATTCCAGTTCAGAAAGCGAGATTGTAGAAACTCTGATAGGTCAGGGAAAAACTCTTGTTAGCCCTTTGCATATGGCAATGATATATTCATGTATAGCAAATGACGGCATGATGATGAAACCTTATATATATGACCATTCTCTATATACTAACGGGGATATAGGCAATAAAAACATGCCGGAGAAAATGGCAATTGTGTTTACTCCAAAAGAAGCAAAGGAATTGTCAAACATGCTGTTAGAAGTTGTTGAATATGGCACAGGAACATCTGCACAAATTGAAGGTGTTAAGGTAGCTGGAAAAACAGGTACAGCCGAAACCGGCTCAGGAGAACCACATTCATGGTTTGTTGGTTATGCACCTGCTGACAAACCGGAAGTTGTAGTTGTAGTTTTAATTGAAAATGCAGGAAATGGTAGTAATTCAGCTCCAATTGCAAGGGATATAATAAAAGAAGTTTTAAAAAAAAACTTAGATAAAAAATAGTGAATACTAGCTTTTCGAAAAACCAAAGGCTTGATCCAAAACGATGTTTGTACCATTATGGTGTACTTAGACAGACCCATGTTACAGTCTACTTATGCTCAAATTGAATCTGGAACTAGAAATATTTTTGTAAGGGATTTGATTGCATTACAGCGTGGTATTCCATGCTGATTACAGTGAGTTTTTCATGGATTTGTAACCCATCAAGAAGTATCCTATGGAGGAGGATTAACCCAAAGTTCACGCTTTCACTCGTACATGCGACTTTCACTGCATTCCATAGAGTTTTTTTCAAGCTTGTGGCTAAAACTTCTTTTATTCCTTTTGCCTGACGATAATTATTATTTACTTAGCTGATTTTCATTTAGATTAAGGGATAAGGTGATATTATAATCTATTCATAAGATTTGAGAGAGAGAGCTTTTCACATCAAAATATGAATAGTGAATGTCATAGATTGCTTTATTCCCTTCCAGTGTCAGGACACACAAGATAGAATTACATTGCAATATATTATATCACGTTGTTTCCTTTGGCTATGAATTACAATATTAAGGGGTGTGATTAAACGGATAAGCATTTTGGGCGTGTTCCCAATAATGGAATGGCAAATTTTCCAGCTTGATTTTTTGCCATTTGAAAGCAACGATGAATAATAGAAAAATTATACTATCGGCTGATGACAAAAAAAGCGTAAAATCAACCGAAAAGATTGTTAATAGCTTAGTGAGAACACGCCATAGATAAATATCGTATTAGGCTTTATTCAGAAAATAAAAGGGCTTTCACAAGTACAGTTATATGAAAAACTATTTATAAGCAGAAATCATTTAAGCAGAATCGAATCACCTAAAGGTGTTAAGTCTTTTTTCATAGATGTTATATTTGAAATAGCAGAGGTTTTGGAAAATTGATATGACAAAATTATTTGAGAATAGATGCTAACAAAACTTAATTATCTTTTGTTTGTGTCATGAGGTAGATTTGAGACGTTTTTTGCTGCAAACTGAGCTAATAAATCAAAGTTAGACGCTTGTAGATAAGTGCTTTGAAAACGTCTAACTCACATTATTATTTTAAGAGACATTACTATATTTAATTATTATAAGCTCTACCCCTAATTCAGGTTCAATCCTGCCTGTTTTAATCATATGATCTAACTCGGCACACTCAACAACAGCATCTCTCAATGTTTCTAGTCTAAAGTTTCCACATTGTTTTAAGAAAGCATTTATCATGAAGCTTCTTAAGGATAATTTTTTTGCCATCTGTTCATTGGTTAGCTTATCTTTTAAGATATAAGTATTAAACAACAGCCTAAACTGTCTGCCGATCATTGAAATTATCATAATAGGAGATTCTTTTAGGGATAGCAGGTTTTTGTAAATGGATAAAGCCTTTGGCGTGTTTTTATACCCTATTGAATCTATAAGTTCAAATATTTTAGACTCGAGACTTTTACTGCAAACGTTTTCAATGTCATCAACAGTAACTTTGCCACTAGAGTTTTTATAAGATACAAGTTTGTGTATTTCATTTGAAATAAGCTCCATATTACCTGATAGATTTCTAATCAACAAAGAAGACTCTTTTGGAGATATTTCAACATTGTTCTTTTTCATATCAGATTTAATCCATGTAATTAGATCATTTTCGGCTAATGGAGAAAACTCTACAACTTTGCCTATTTTAGAAATTAATTTAAAGAATTTAGTACGTTTATCAATCGTATCTTCTACGAAAAGAATAATTGTGGATTCCGGAAGGTTTTCTAGTATTTTTATTAAATGGTCAATATTATTCTTGTTCTTTCCATTAAAGAAACCTGAATTTTTAATTATCAATAATCTCTTGTCTGCCATGAATGGAGCAGTTTCAATCGAATCGATTATCTTATCAGCATTTAAATTAGAACCCTCAAAAACATTTAGATTAAAGCTTTCCAGGGTGGGTTCAATTATAAGAGACTTAAGCCGTTTTTCATATAAAGACATTAAATAAAATTCACTGCCAAAAAACAGATTGATTTTTGAGACTATTCCTGATTCTAGATCTTTTTTTAATGTTTTCATTCTATCTGTTCACTTTCTCCGTTCATGGTATTTAATGCAATTTCACCGTTTGACTTTAATTCTACCAATACAGCACCAACATCAGCAGTATTATATACAGAAGTGTTTTTCCTTTTATATCTGTTTATAACATCTTTTGAGGGGTGTCCAAAAGTATTATATCTTCCGGTACTTACAACTGCGGCTTTAGGCGACAGGGCTTTAACAAATTGTTCTGATGAAGAAGTAGTTGAACCATGATGAGGTATTTTTACTATATCACAATTTATATTAGCAGTGTACTTTAGAAGAGTGTCTTCGTCAAGTTTTTCAATGTCGCCAGTAAAAATTACTTTTCTGTTCGCATAATCAAGTCTAAGAACCAGTGAAGAATTATTTGTATTGTTGCTATAGGGTTTTCCTTTGAGAGGGTATAGAGCAGTTAAGTCAACACCGTCCATTTCTAATTTTCCCCCTAACGACATTTTTTCCAGAGAAATATCTTTGTTTTTGCTTATTTTTTGGACTTCCCTAATGATTTCATTCTGTCCAAAATCAACGTCAGGAATCAAAACCATAGAAACTGGCATTAACTCCATAAGCTCCAGCGCGCCTAATGCATGGTCAGAATCAGGATGTGAAATTACCAGAAGATCAATTTTACTAATGCCCATATGTATTAAATAAGGATGTACATTATAGCTACCTGTGTTTTTTTCGCCCTTTTGTCTGGAATTTCCACCACCGTCAATGACTATGCATTTTCTGTTAGGAGTAATTATAACAGAAGAATCCCCTTCTCCCACATCAAGAAAGGTTATTAAAACCTGATTGCCGAAATGATTAAAATTTGGAAAAGCAGCAGTTAAAAAAGTAAAACAAATAAATAAAGGTAAAAATTTTTTTGTTATCCTAGAGGCTTTAAACTCTGCCTTTTCTGAAAAGACCAATAATAAGAGTGTAATATAATAAAGAAATATAAATAATGCGGAAAGCCTGCCAGGCTGAAACTGTGTAAAAGGTATTGCGGCTGCAATTGATGTTATCTTGTCATAGTACTCAATTATGAAATAAACAACACCGGAAAATATTTGACCACCGATTGGTATTAAAATTCCGACTATTACGCTGAACAATCCAAATGTAAGAAGTATTCCAACAAATGGTAAAATACATACATTTACTACTAAGACAAGTAAAGAAAAATTATCAAAAAAATAAACTGATACGGGAAACGTAAATATTGATGCTGCCAATGTTCCAGAAGTAAGACGGCAAATAGGCTTTAGTCTTGGTTTGGATTCATATATAAAATCAATCTTATTATTAATTATTGGTGTTAGTAATATTAGTCCTAAAACAGCAGAATATGACAGTAAAAAACTTGCCGTAAACAACACAAGTGGATTTACTATTAAAATAACCAAAGCAGAGAAAGAAAGGCTCGTTAGACCGTCTTGCTTTCTGCCAAAGAAGCCGGCTAATAAAACAACTGATGACATCCAAGTTGCTCTAACGGTTGAAACCCCATATCCTGTCAAGAAACAAAAAAATATTAAAACTGAAACAACTACAATAATTTGAATTTTCTTATTTCTTATAAATCTATTTATGATCCAATAAACAAATGCTGCCAGTATGGATACATGCAAACCTGATACTGAAAGTATATGTGCTACCCCTGTGTCTCGGAAGTTTTGAAGGGTCTGTTCATCAACATTATCTGAATCACCTAATATTAAAGCTTTAAGAAATGAGGATTCCCTGTTTAAATATATAGAATCCAGTGTAGCTGATATTATCTGTCTGGATGAATATAGTATGTGATATATGGAGAGTGGGTTTTCTGAAACTGTCTCAACATTTCCTATAAAATTAAAGTCAATGCCTTTAGCACCCTTAATTAACTTTTCATCGTATCCGCCAGGATTTCTTGGAAATTGCAGATTTCGAACAACACCATTTGCTTTTATAAAGTTGCCTGGAACAAGTTCTGTGTTGGTTTCTAAGATCACATATTGATTTAGGTCATGTAATATTTCAAGTGTATGGTATTGTACCTTTGTCGATCTTAATATTCCTACAAACGTATTCCCTGTTTGTTCGTATTTTAAAAGGATCTCGCCTTCCACCATAACTTCCTGATCTTCTTCTGCTAATATTTTAACACCGCTGTTTGCGGTGGTTAAGGCATTTGAAATAGTAAATATTCCAAAAATCAAAAAGACATTTGTGATAATAAAAAAAGATATTCTATATCTGATATATAATAAAACAGAAGAAAGAATTATCAAGGATGCAAAAAA
>CAZTAY010000061.1:0-15759 GCA_964611655.1 uncultured Eubacteriales bacterium | reverse complement strand
ATTGAAGAGGGTGAGTTTGTGTCCATCATCGGGCCATCCGGCTCGGGCAAGTCAACGATCCTTCGTTGCATCAACCGCCTTGTTGATGCAACGAAGGGCGTTATATTGTTTGATGGACATGACATTCTTTCAGCAAATAAAAAAGAGCTACGCACTATTCGTACAAAAACCGGCATGATTTTTCAGCATTACAACCTTGTTGAGCGGCTCAGCGTCATTGAGAATGTCTTGCATGGACGACTTGGGCATAAATCCACAGTCGGCGGTATGCTTGGTTCTTACTCTGAAGAAGAAAAGGAAAATGCTTTTCAAATCATTGCTAAATTGGGGTTGACTGAGCAAGCCTATAAACGCTGTGACGAATTATCTGGAGGGCAAAAGCAGCGTGTTGGTATCGCACGTTCCATCATGCAAAACCCACGTCTTATTCTCTGCGATGAACCTATTGCTTCACTTGACCCCAGCTCGTCCAAGGTCATTATGGATCACTTAGCTAACATCAATAAAACCATGAAGATTACCTGTATCGCAAATCTTCATCAGGTGGACGTTGCAATGAGGTACTCCAAGCGTATTATTGGTATTACATCCGGTCACATTGTGTTTGATGGCCCCCCCGAGCAGCTAACAAAAGAAAAGATTTATGAAATTTACCAGTCGCATGAGGGTGATTTAATCACTGATGTAGGGTGAGTCTATGGATAAAGATAAAAAACTTAAAGAACAAGTATCCGTCTTTACGAAACGCAAACGCACCTTTACCCTTTCTTTTTTAGGTATCGTTGCGATTTTTGCGCTGGCGTCATTTATTACAAATTTTAGCGTCCTTGGTGGCATCGAATCAATACCCAAGGCAATTACATGGATTTCATCAAACCTTGTGCCAAACGAAAAATCATGGGCGAAATTGCCAAACATTTTAACCAAATTGATGGAGACCGCTCTTCTGTCCGTAGCGGTTACCGTGTGTGCCGGAATCTGTGCGTTTTTCTTTAGTCTGCTTGGTACACGGATAACAAAAATTAATTCGTGGATTGGACGGACTGTGCGTATCATCGCTGCCTTTTTCCGCAATGTGCCAGATGTGGTATGGGCAATGCTTTTGCTCTTTTCCTTTGGTCAAAATATACTAACCGGCTTCTTCGCCCTGTTTTTTACCACATTCGGTATGCTCACCCGGACATTCATCGAAACCATTGATGAGGTTAGTGCAGAATGTGTTGAAGCGTTAACCGCTACGGGTGCTACTTATATGCAAACGGTATTTCAAGGTATTGTGCCATCCTCCATGTCAGAAATCGTCACATGGGTTTTGTTTATGATTGAAACCAACATCCGCTCGTCGACACTCATCGGCGTGTTGACAGCCACGGGAATAGGATATTTGTTTGACCTGTACTATAAGAGGCTGGACTATGGAGCTGCAAGCCTAGTGGTAATATCAATCGTGGTTTTGGTTATTGGAATTGAACTAATCTCAAATAAAATCAGAAAGGTGATTATGTAATGAGTGAACTTGTAATTAAAGCCCCAACTTCCCTTGGAATAGACTTACAAAGACATATGCGTAAAACAAGGAAGGGTAAAATAAAAATTACTGCAAAAAGCAAAAGTGCAATTGCAATCAATTTGACGATTATTACTTTGCTTGCTTTAACCGTATACGCATTTGTTTCCTTTGACTACAAAAACATCAGCATAGTAGAAGCCGTAACTGCAACATGGAATAACATAAAGGTGCTGTTTGGTCAACCTCAGCTCACCTATAATTCCTTTTTAGGTGCAATGAACGCATTGCTTGTCACTTTTTCATTGGGCGTGTTATCTACCATTTTAGGTGCAATCATTGCTTTTTTTGGTGCTTTGCTCTGTGCTAAGAATATTGCTAACCCGGCTGTTGCAAATATAGTTAAAAGCATTGTCGCTTTTATCCGAGCAGTACCTACAATTCTTTGGGTACTTATTTTCACCGTAGCCGCTGGCCTTGGCAGCGTTGCGGCAGTTATCGGGCTTACCTTTCACAGTGTAGCTTACTTAGTTAAGGCATACTCTGAATCCATAGAAGAAATGGACGAGGGAACAATTGAAGCACTCAAAGCGTCAGGTTCAGGTTTTTGGCAAATTGTGTTTCAAGCAATTGTTCCGTCATCTATTAGTTACATGACCGCTTGGACATTTCTTCGCTTTGAAATCAACTTCACCAACGCAATTGCGGTGGGTGCAGCGGCAGGTGCGGGCGGTATCGGCTACGATTTGTTTATGGCAGGCAGCTTCTATTTTGATCTACGTGAGCTTGGCTTTATTACTTACGTTGTAGTCATTGCTGTCATCCTTCTGGAAATGGTTGCCACCAAAATCAAGGCAAGGGTGAGGTAGCAGCGTGGAGAAGAAACGATTATTTACAATATTAGCAAAGTCAGGCAGGGAAACCGTTGCCACTCTCTCGAAGAAAATTCAAGAGCAATATAGTGTAACTATCATAAAAGAACCGGGCAAAACCCTTACGATGATTAAAGTGCGTGAGCCTGTAAAGCAAAGCCTGTTTTATATGGGTGAGGTCATCGTCTGTGAAGCTGTGGTGGAGCTTGACGGCGCAAAGGGCATGGCCGTAACAATGGGCGATGATATGGTTAAAACTCTGGATATGGCCATTATTGATGCGGCAATAAACAAAGGCGTATTCACCAGCATGGACACCCTTCTTGATCTTGAAAAAGAACAGCAGAACATTGTAATGCGAGAAAACGCCCTACACCTAAAGACAATGGTAAACTTTGAATCAATGGATGGGGAGGTGCCGCACAATGTCGCAGCTTTCAAAAAAGCATAGTTTCCATGAGGTGTTAGATAGCCAAATCGTTTTCCGTCTGATTTTAGAAGCAATGTCTAATCCGGGCAGAGTTGTTAGCATTAAATCTCATGCAGATAAACTGTTTGGTAAAAACCCAGCAATGCTGGCACTTGCTATGACACTTTTGGATACAGAAGTCAGCTTTAACACCTGTGAAAACCGAGAATTGTCGGACGAAATTGTGTCACTAACACTTTCCAGAAGAGAGCAGCTTTCTGAGGCAGACTTTGTGTTTGTGGGAAGACCAGATAATGTATCTAATGTCGTTGAAAATGCCAAATGCGGAACGCTGGCAGACCCGCATAAAAGCGCAACACTCATAATTCAGAATGATGGTGAAGCTGTATGCCCGATTTACATATATGGGCCAGGAATTGAAGGTGAACAAACAATATTCGTGTCAGAACTTGTAAAAGAAGCCTTACAACTTAGAGACAACCAATGCTACGAATACCCGCAAGGGATTGATTATCTATTTTTAAACGATGCCGGTGATTTATTCGCCATTCCCCGGCTTATACGACAGGTGGTGAGATAAATGGCTTATGTTGCAGTATCTGGCGGCAAAGAAGCGATTGAAGAAAGCATTAGGCTGCTGGATTATTACAGAAGCGGAACAGATACAGATTTGGAAACAGAAGCAATTAAACATAAACTGTCACTTCTGGTAGACAGAGTGATGAGTGAAGCGGGGCTTTATTCTAAGGAATACGCCGCTCTTTCTCTTAAGCAATGTGAAGGAAATGTTGAGGAAGCGGTGTTTTTGCTTCGTGCCTACCGCTCTACCCTCACGAGAAACTACTATACCAATACGGTTAACACCGACGAAATGCGTGTGGTACGCCGAATCTCTGCCGCTTTCAAGGACATTTTGGGAGGGCAAATTTTAGGTGCGACCTATGACTATACCCACAGGCTGATTAACTTTGATATAGACAATGAAAATTCTGCGGCACTAGCAAGCAATGTTCGTGACCAACTTTCAGCAGTTTATCCGATTGAAGTAACACCCTGCCCTCGCGTTTCAGATGAGTTGAAAAAAGAGGGGTTAATTGATTCCTTTACCGTAGATGATGGAAAACCCTCTGATGTCACTGTTAATATGCTGGAGTTTCCGACAACACGAAGTGCCAGGCTTCAAACGCTATCCCGTGCTGACACAGGTTTTATCTCCGGCCTTGCTTACTCGGCACTGCGTGGATTTGGTCAGGTTCATCCCACGGTGGGTGAGTTGCGTTGTGGATATGTAGAGCTGTGTGTGCCCTATTTATTTGATGAAAATGAGAGTATTTATATAGGAGAAATCCTAATGACCGAAGTGGAATGCTTTAACGAAGCCGATGACAAAGATAAACTGAAACTGGCAGTTGGCTACGGTGCAGTATTCGGCAGAAACGAAAACAAGGCTATAGCTATGGCTGTTATAGACAGAGAGCTTGATAACGGAGGAGAGTATCCTACACAAAACGAGGAATTTGTTCTTATGCACGGCGACAGTTTGGAGATGAACGGCTTTATCTCACACTTGAAGTTGCCCCATTATGTCACCTTCCAGTCTAAATTGGATGCGGTGCGTAAAACACGGGTTGAGCGTTTGGCTGACGATGAACTGCCCTCCCATGCAAACGGGAGGGCTGACCATGAATAAAAACTATAATTTTGCCTTTCTTGATGAAGGTTCAAAGAGGGAAATCCGCCGCGCTACCCTTAAAGCGGTTTCCATACCCGGTTATCAGGTGCCGTTTGGTTCGCGCGAACTACCCATCGGCCGTGGTTGGGGAACCGGTGGGATACAGCTAACTTTATCCCTTATAGGACCGGATGACGTGCTTAAAGTAATAGACCAAGGCAGTGATGAGAGCGTTAATGCTGTGAATATCAAGAAATTTGTAGGGCTTTGCACCGATGTAAAGACTACAATCGATACAAGAGAAGCGACACTTATTCAGACTCGACATAGAATACCTGAAATCCCAATGATGAACAATCAGATTTTAGTGCTGCAAGTGCCTATTCCAGAGCCACTTCGCATTGTGGAAGCCAGAGAGGAAGTCACAAAAAAGATGCACGCAGAAAAGGACTATGCGCCTATTTGGCTGGAGCTATATGAGAGCCTTATTAAGTATAAAAAAGTGACAATATCCTCCGAATTCCCTTGTTTGGTGGAGGGGCGTTATGTCATGAACCCAAGCCCTATACCTAAGTTCGATAACCCCAAGCTACACAAAGCCGAATGTTTGTACCTTTTTGGTGCAGGGCGTGAAAAGAAAATCTATGCTATTCCGCCACATACCGAGGTTGTATCTCTTGCCTTTGATGATGTTCCCTTTGAAAAGGAGAGCTTTGCGGGGAAGAAATGCCGTTTGTGCGGCAGCGAAAACACCTATCTAGACGAGATGTTTGACCAAATAACCGGCACAAAGGTTTATCAATGCTCTGACACCTCGTATTGCCAGGAGGTTAGAAGCCATGTATCTGAATGAAAAACCAGTGTTGTCGGTTAGAAATCTAATCGTCCGTTATGGTGATGGTTGCCCTGGTTGCCATCAAAATCTTGAAAAAAACCGCTGTACCCTATGCGGCAGCGTATGGGCGGCAAACGACATTTCCCTTGATGTGTACCCCGGAGAGGTTCTGGGTATTGTGGGTGAGAGTGGCTCTGGTAAATCCACGCTGATGAAAGCGCTGTACTTTGATTTTGCTCCCACCTCCGGCTCTGCAATGCTGCGTGACTACAAGGACGGCACGGTGAGTATATGGGATGCAAGCAGTGCTGAACGGCGTATGATCAAGAACAATATCATGGGCATGGTTTACCAAAATCCTATTTTAGGGCTTCGTATGAATTATTCTGCCGCTTCCAATATTGCCGAAAAAATCATAGCGGCAGGCAGCCGTAACGCTGGTCAAATGACTGAGAGGGCAACAGAGCTTCTTGAAGCCGTCGAAATTCTAACCTCACGCATGTCGGAGGCACCCAAGAACTTTTCGGGCGGTATGCAGCAGCGGGTACAGATTTCTAAGGCGCTTGCCAATAATCCGGCGATTCTGCTGTTGGATGAGGTTACAACCGGTCTTGATTTATCGGTACAGGCAAAGGTACTTGATCTGATTCGTAAAATCAAAGCCAAATATGGCATATCTATTTTGCTGGTATCACATGACCTTGCGGTTATCCGTATGCTTGCAGACCGCACGATTGTTATGTTGGACGGCAAAATCTGTGAAAGCGGACTGACCGATCAGATTTTAGAAGATCCGCAGCACGCATACACACAACAGCTTGTCCATTCACTGATATAGGGGGTAAAACATTGATTGCAATAAAAAATGGACGGATTATAACTCCTGAAGATGTTATTGAAAACAAAGTGTTATTGATAAAAGACGACAGGATATTTGGGTTCTCAGACAGCAGCTTGGGGGCGGAAAAAGTAATTGACGCGCACGGCCGCTACATAATGCCGGGGCTGATTGATGTCCATTCCGATAAAATTGAACAGTACATAGGACCACGCCCAACATCACAGATGGATTTTGAGTTTGCACTCAAAGTCTGTGAACGGGATTTGCTCGGCGCTGGCATTACTACCATGTACCACTCAATTTCACTGTTTCAGGATGAAATTTTCGGAAAATCTCCACTTAGGACGAAAGAAAATGTTCAGAAAATCGCCGACCTCATTGCGAATATCCACATGCGCAGCCACCTGATACACCATCGCTTTCATCTGCGTATTGAAATTGATAACTTAGAAGCCTTTGACATTGTGCGTGACATGATTGCACAGGGTAAGGTACATCTTATCTCTTTTATGGATCACACCCCCGGTCAAGGGCAGTACCGTAGCCTTGCTGTTTATGCTGATACTATTTCCAAGTACAATGGCAAGGAGATTGACTCGCTTGGGCTTGATGGTGTGGTGGAATACCACAAAAACAAACCTATGCTTTCATTTGAACAACTTTGTGAGTTAACTGAACTTGCACACAAGGCAGGGATCGCAGTTGCGTCCCACGATGATGACACCAATGAAAAGCTGGATGTAAACAAAAAAATCGGTGTGGACATAAGCGAGTTTCCCATCACCTTGGAAGCCGCAAAAGCTGCAAAGGAACGTGGTTTTTATACCATTGTAGGTTCGCCTAATATTCTTCGTGGCGGCTCCCATTCTGGCAATATGTCGGCGGCAGATGCCATTCTTTGTGACTCGGCTAATTTGCTTTGCTCTGATTATTATCCTGCTACAATTCTGCATAGCATCTTTATCATGCATGAAAAATACGGTGTAGATTTACCATCGATGGTAAACAGAGCAACCTTAAACCCGGCCAAGGCCACTAAAACTGATAAGGACTATGGCTCTATTCGAGTGGGGAAAAAGGCAGATTTGCTCATTGTGGATAATCTGGACGGCTATCCGGTGATTACACATGTGCTGTTGGACGGAAAGACAACCTCACGCATCGAGTATAGGAGGTAGTTATGGAGATTCTTACAATCAAAAACCTTGCCAAAAACTTTTACCTTCATAATCCTGGACTTGATATTAAGTCTTGCCAAAATATTAGCCTGTCCCTTGAAAAAGGACAATTTATTGGTATTGTTGGTCTTTCCGGCGCAGGAAAGTCTACAATCCTTAAATGCATTAACAGAAGTTATCTGCCTATGCAGGGCGAAATCATCTATGAAAGCGAAGCGTTTGGACTAATCAATTTAGCTACCGCAACTGAGCGGGAGATCCTTTATCTGCGCCGCCATGAAATCGGGTATGTGTCGCAGTTTTTGAACGTAATGCCACGCACGACTGCAAAGGAACATGTAATGAGCGCACTTCTCGATATGGGTGTGGATACAGCTTACTCTGAACGCGAAGCAAAGGAAATGCTATCGTACTTTAAACTGCCAGAAAACTTGTGGGACATATACCCTGCCACATTTTCGGGCGGCGAAAGGCTACGGCTTAATCTTGCTCATGCTATGGTGAAAAGACCAAGGCTTTTGATGCTGGACGAACCCACCGCTTCCCTCGACAATAAAACGAAAATACTTGTAAAAGAAATGCTCAAAAAACTCAAAAATAAGAACACAAGCATGATTGGAATATTCCATGACTTGGAGTTTATGGAGGGTGTGTGCGATAAGGTCTTCAATATTTCGGAGGGGGCATTTGTAGCGTGAAAGCCGATTTACACATACATTCTACTGTTTCAGACGGAAGTAACACCATTGAGGAAATTATTATAAAGTCAAAAGAAAAGGGGCTTGATGCCATTGCAATCACTGACCACGATACGCTGTCCCATTTGCAAAAAATCCCCCAAGACCCCGGTATTCTGGTGATTTGCGGCATTGAAATATCTGCCGTTCATAAGAAAACCAATACCAGAACACATATCTTAGGCTTTGGTATCAAAAAACCAGAACTTATCACCGCTCTAACACTGCCGCTTTTAGAAGCCCGCAATCAAAATTCGGAAAAACAGGCTGCCGTTTTAATCAATGAAGGCTTTAAAATTGAAATGGATAAACTTGCTCGCGCAGATGGCAAATACCTCTACAAGCAACACATTATGAACTGGCTTGTAACAACCGGTCAGGCAAGTGAGATGTTCGGGAACTTCTATCAATCCATATTCAAGAATGGCGGTATTTGTGCCTTTGACATTGAGTACATAGACGTGTTTGATGCAATAAAAGTAATCAAAGAAGCCGGAGGGTTTGCTGTTCTTGCCCATCCCGGCCAGCAGCAGAACTTTTGGCTAATTCCAGAGCTTGTGAGACTTGGTTTAGATGGTTTAGAACTGAATCATCATACCAACAGTGAGCAGGATAAAGTAAAAATCAAGGAAATAGCCGCAGAACACGGCTTGTTTTTAACTGGGGGCAGTGACTATCACGGCAAATATGAACCACAGCCCTTTGGGATCGGCGATTTTCTGTCGCATGAAAGTGGGGTAAATGCAATATGTCAAATGTAATGCTTGAAGTACAACCCGTCATTGAAGATGACGTACAACTCATTGATACCACACTCGGCGCATATACACAGATACAGGCACACAGTGTTCTGAACGATGTAACCTTAGAGGATTTCTCCTACTGCGCTGGATACAATCAGATTTACTATGCGGAAATAGGCAAATTTTGTTCAATCGCCAGCTTTGTACGCATCAACCCCGGAAACCATCCCACCTATACCCGTATAGCCCAACACCATTTCACTTACCGCAGTGCTATGTTTGGATTCGGTGAGGACGACGGGGATTTTTTTGCTTGGCGCAAGCGAGATCTCGTAACTATTGGACACGATGTATGGATTGGCCACAATGCCACCATTATGCCTGGTGTAAATATCGGCAACGGGGCAGTTATCGGCACGGGTGCTGTGGTTACAAAGGATGTAGAGCCTTATTCAATTGTTGTAGGAATTCCGGCAACTAAAATTAAAATGCGGTTTTCAGATGATCTAATTGATAAAATTGAAAAATCCAAGTGGTGGGATTGGGATTATGAAACCATTAAGAAACGCCTGCCAGACTTTCGCAACATGGACGATTTCGTGAGGAAGTATCTATGATCCGCCTAGCCAATGTAAAAGATATAGATGCAGCATACAGGCTCATGCGCCAATTAAGCAGCCATTCATTTACCAAAAAACAGTTTGAGGACTGTTATTTGTCTAACATTAATTATCAAATCATTCTTGTTTGGGAGGAAGAGGGAATGGTATGCGGTTTAGGTGTTTTAACTATCAATTACCCTTTGCATTTTTCAGACAAGTCTGCGGAAATAGTCAACTTGATTGTTGATGCAAAAATACGTGGTCGTGGAATCGGAAAAGAGCTTCTAGCGGCAATGGAACAGATTGCAAAGCAAAATGGGTGTGTCAAACTGGAAGTGGCTTCTGGCAAACCCCGAGAAGATGCGCACCGTTTCTACGAACGTGAGGGGTTTGATAATACCCATTATAAGCTGACAAAGCCACTTGCAAAGGGGGAACATGATGCAAAAAATATACTATGATATTCAGGGACTGCAGGATATCTTACAAGAATGCAAACCAGGAAAGACACTGCTTGTCTGCGACAATGCGTTTCCTCAGTTATCCTTTAATATCTACATCACAAACATACTTGATTCTTGTGTTATGTTTCAAGACTTCTCGCCAAACCCCTTGTACGATGATATTGTTAAGGGTGTGGAGCTATTGAATGAGCAAGAGTGCGATTTTATTGTTGCCGTGGGTGGCGGCAGTGCAATTGACGTTGCAAAATGTATCAAACTGTATTGCAAAATGGATCACAACCATAGCTATTTAGGTCAGCGCTATGAAGAAAACGGAATACCGCTTATCGCCATTCCCACTACGGCCGGAACAGGCAGCGAATCCACACACTTTGCAGTCATATATGCAAACGGCGAAAAGCAATCTGTCTGTCATGATGCCATTTTACCAAGCCATGTAATCTTGGAGCATTATGCTCTTAATTCTCTACCAGTTTATCAGAAAAAATGCACCATGCTGGATGCACTTTGTCAGGCGATTGAAAGCTGGTGGTCTGTCAATTCAACCAACGAAAGCAAACTCATTTCAAAACAGGCGGTAAAGTTGATTTATGAATCCATGACTGGATACCTAAATAACACCGACTTAGGTAACGACTCCATGCTTCGTGCTGCAAATCTTGCAGGTCAGGCAATCAACATTACACAAACCACAGCGGCACACGCCATGAGTTATAAGTTGACTTCACTGTACAGTATTCCACACGGTCACGCTGCCGCGCTGTGTCTTCCTGCAGTATGGCGGTATATGCTCGAGAACATGGATAAATGCACAGAACTGCGTGGCGCACAATATCTTTTGGGCGTATTTTTGGAAATCGCCGGTGCCTTGGGCTGCGATACAACGGAAAGGGCAATTGAGTGGTTTGAGACACTTCTGTGTGATTTAAAAATAGCTCCACCTGATAAGGTTTCTGTGGGAGACACCCTAGCCCTTGCAGCTTCCGTGAATGCGACACGGTTAAAAAACAATCCGATAAGTATAGACTATGCAGCGTCTGTGAGCCTTTATGATGGGATATTGGCGAAAGTCAGGCTGTAATGAACCAAACTCGTATTCGGATAATCTATTATACACTTATTTCAAGCGGTATTTTTATTTCTGGCATATCCTTGTTTGTCGTGGAATATTCATCCTTATTATCCTGGCTTTTTATGGGGATAGGATCATTTGTTTCGGCTATAGGAATTCTATTTGCCTTGTGGCGGCTTCGCTGTCCCAACTGCCATGAACTATTAAACCTACGCGGTATAAATATCTACTTTTGCCCTCACTGCGGCAAACAATTACAAATAACAAAGCAATCTGGTAAAATGTCAACAAAAAATAAAAAGAAAAGCTAATTGAGAAAAGAAAAAAGGACATAGCAAGGAAGCCTATGAAAAAAGGCATAAAAAAATGGTATTCAGTTAAGGTTGACTACTTTATCCGAGAACAACTTATTTTTGTCCAGCAAGCCAAAAATCAAACGGATTAACTTCCTTGCTGTGAGTGCGAGTGCTCGTTTGTGTTGATGGGTTGTAACTTGGTTATATTTTTTGCGGTAAAAGTCGTTATAGACTGAATTGTGGTTTTTAACACTGTTAGCAGCTTCTATAAGATAATAACGCAAATAACGATTACCTTCCTTTGACATATGGGTGTCATCAGCTCTAAAGTTACCGGACTGGTTTTCTTTCCAAACAAGACCTGCATATTTCGCAACCGAATCTTGTGATTTGAAATCGCAAATAGTACCGATTTCTGCAAGTATACCTGCTGCAAACACAGGACCAATTCCGGGAATGGAACGAAGGCACTGATACTCATTTGTATTAACGCCTTGAATAGTACGCTCAATTGCCTTGTCGATAACTTTGATTTCCTTTTCAAAAACAGAAATACAGTTAAACGAAGAAGCAATTGAAATGGTAATAGGTTCGTATAGGCACTTATCAAGTCGGTATGAATCCCTTGCGGCTTTTTGCAGTATTTCAGCTGTTTGGTTAGGGTTTACAAAACGATTGCGGCTTTTTTCACAAATATATTCAACCAATGCTTCAAGCGTCATAGACTGAATTTCTTCAAGAGATAGAAACTCGGTTAAAACTGCCTCGGCGGTTGCGCTATAGTTGTTAGAAAACGGTGAATCGTTGGAAACGGTTAACTCGGAAAACTTAAGAAACATATTTGAAATCATATAAGTTTTCTCACGTGTAATACATTCTATGATATGCAATCTATGACGTGTCAACCGTTGCAAAGCAAGAAATTGCGAACCACGCCAAGGTTCTTGTGTTATACGCCCAACACGTGCAAAATCGGCAATGATATAAGCATCTTTAGGATCGGTTTTACCAAGCCCAATGAACGATTTACGATAATTTGCAATTATTTTTGGATTTAGACAATAAACACAAGTTCCAAACAACTTCATCTGCGGATTTTCCGACAGATAGGTGGCGATATGTGTTGAATAAAAAGAAGTTGATTCAAGTGCAATCATAACCATTTTGAATTTACCGACGGAGAGAATTTTGAGCAAAGCATCCACAAGCTCGTCGGCACCAGGTTGGTTATTGGCAATTGTGCAAGTTAATAACTGATTGTAATGAAAGTCCATTGCACAGAGCTTCACTTTTGCATGGCGAATTAAATAAGTTTCTGACTTTTTTATTTCCTAAAACTTATTATACGAGGAGAATGAAAATGAGCAAGATTAAGGCAGTTATCTTTGATTGGGCGGGCACAACTGTAGACTACGGCTGCTTTGCACCGGTGAAAGGCTTTATTGATGGGTTTAAGAGCATCGGTATTGACATTACCAACGAAATGGCTCGTAAACCAATGGGGCTTCTAAAAATCGACCACACAAGGGCGATTGCTGCGATGCTGCCAGAACCAATCTCAGAGGAACAAATCCTAAAAGCCTATGCAGTATTTGAGGAAACCTTGTTTGCGAATATCGAACATCACTGTGATATAAAGGATTATGTACTCGAAACAGTTGCCATTCTCCGTGAACAGGGCATTAAAATCGGCTCCACCACAGGTTATACTTCTGCAATGATGGATAAGGTACTTCCCAAAGCTGCCGAGCAGGGATATGCTCCCGACTTTTGCATTGCACCCGACCAGACGGCCAAAGGGCGTCCTTTTCCATACATGATTTGGAATAACCTCATGCAATTCGGTATTGCCAACCCATGTGAAGCGGTCAAGGTAGGTGATACCACAGCTGACATTGCCGAGGGCAAGAACGCAGATTGCTGGACTGTTGGTATTATTATGGGTTCGTCGGAGTTGGGACTCACTCGTGATGAGGCGGCGGCACTAACAAACGATGAGCTTGCAAAGCGCAAAGCCACTGTTCGGGCTGCTTATTATAAAGCCGGTGCGGATTATATCATTAATGATATGAACGAGCTTATTGGAGTAATAAATGATATTAACCGCCGTCTTGCACAAGATGCACCCCATAAACTACTTACACCTGGACCGCTCACTACAAGACAGTCGGTGAAACACGCTATGCTCACAGACCACTGTACATGGGACGATGAATACAAAGCCATTACCACATCAGTCATGAATGACATTACCGCTATTTCAGCAAATGATGATTATGCAACAGTACTTTTGCAGGGCAGCGGCACATATGCGGTGGAGTCCATGATTAACAGCCTGTGCAAGAAAAAAGACAAAATCCTGTTCCTTGTCAATGGTGAGTATGGAAAGCGTATGCTGACCATTGCTAACAACTCCCGCAGGGATTATGAAGTGCTTACATTTGACAACCACTTACCCATTGATGTGGACGCTGTTGAGAAAAAGCTCAAAAAGGATAAAGACATTGACGTTGTTGTGTTTGTTCACTGTGAAACCACAACTGGGGTACTTAATCCACTGGAAGCAATCACACGGCTTGTCAAATCTTACGGCAGAAAAGTTTTGGTGGATGCCATGTCCAGCTTTGCTGCCTATGAGATTGATATGCCGGGGCTTGATATTGATGCACTGGCAGCCAGCTCAAACAAATGCTTAGAGGGTCTGCCCGGATTGTCATTTGTCATTGCTAAGAAAAAGCTTATTGAGAATAGAGCGGGTCATTCCTATTCACACAGTCTAGACCTTTATGACCAGTATCAGGGCTTATACAATGGCTGTGGCAAATTCCGTTTTACCTCGCCAACAAATGTTTTGCTTGCACTCAGGCAAGCTATTGATGAATACAACAAAGAGGGTGGCCTTACGGCACGCAAGGCTCGGTATATGGAAAACCATAGAGTTTTGATTAAGGGATTAGCGGCACTTGGTGTCAAATCCATTGTTGCGCCAGAGCATCAATCGTATATTATTACTACATTTGAGCTTGGCAATCTGAACTTTGCAAAGCTGTATGGTACCTTAAAAGAAAAGGGGTTTATCATATACCCTGGCAAGCTGACGACCATTCCTACCTTTAGGTTGGGAAATATTGGGGATGTTTATCCGTCTGATATGCAAGAGCTCGTAGAAGCAATGAAACAATCTATTAAAGACTAAAACTAAAATCTAGAGGAGCCTATTAATCACGATAGGCTTCTTTTCTTCAACTATTTACTATGGTTCTACACTAGAATCAGAAAATGAGATTGCTCTTTCTCTCATGAAAGGGGATTCATTAGGAAAAGACCTGGGCAACACATTAGTTGTTTTGATTGATGGAGAAGAACGTGCTCTCACCGTTTTTAAAATTTATTAAATGGTAGACATTGAAGTGTAGGGTGGTGTTTCATACCGACGAAGATTACTGATTATAACATCATCTTTCCTACGTACAAAATCATAGATATGAAGGTTCATGTTTAACAAACATAAGGGGTACTGATCGAGCAGTTAGCGTGGCAACTAAGTTTGCCTAAATTCTATCCTTAGGGATTGCTGTTTAATTAACGCAATGTTCCTAAAAATGTTAATTTCCACTCAACTTGCAGTACTTTTACACGAGCAATGGTTGTGCTCCTTGTGAGTATAAAAAAATCTCAATATCTTTTACATATCATACTTTCCGCTTTTACATCCAACAAAGAAAGAAAAATTGTCAAACTATTATTAACAACTTATGGATTAATATACGACTTAGTTAATTGAACTAAAAAACAACCCTTTTTAATTCGAGTTGTTTATATATTTATTTATTTGTCAATGTTTATAACCTCCTGCACTCTGCCTACCTGCCCATTGTCAAGCATAACCTTTATTCCATGAGGATGTGTGCTACTTTTAGTAAGAATTTTAGATACTATTCCATCTGTTAGTTTACCTGTTCGTTGATCAGCCTTTAGCACAATTTTTACATGGCTGCCAATCTCTATGTTATGTCTTTTTTGTCCGTTCATTTGGCGTTATCTCCTGTATACTCAAATCGTTTAACTGTTATACCATCGTACTCCACAAGTTCGTTCCACATATAGAGCGGACGCACCCAAATACCACCCTCACCATAGAGTGCCTTGTACACAGTCATATCCTCTAAGGTTTCAGAATTCTTTGCGATGCACAAAAGTTCATATAGATTACCCTTAAAATGGCGATAAATTCCCATTTTCATTTGTATTCCTCCATGTCTTAAAGAGCGAACTGTAAAGTTAAATGAAAAAAGAGACCAGTAACTCCTTATGAAATAATTGTTTCACCATAAAACACATCACCTTGTTAGGTTACCTACTTTATCGTAGGTGTAGATTGCTTTTTTCCCTGTTATAGTCTTTACTAAGTTAACAGCATTAAACTCTGATCGTACAAGATTTCCATCCTCATCCGTAACCGTCTCCAGATTACCGTTAGCATCATAAGTATAGATCTTCCCATTATTTT
>CAZTAY010000060.1:0-16047 GCA_964611655.1 uncultured Eubacteriales bacterium | reverse complement strand
GTGCCTTTTCTTTTTACCTGAATAGTATTTTCTTTGTTTTTTTGTGGTCGCTGAACTGGTGTTTCTGTAGCATCAATCAAAGCAACATTCTCCATACAAGGCTTTTCGCCCTGGCAAGCTAAATTCTCCTGACTTTATTAATGTATCTTCAGTCCAACGTATTGTTTTGTATGCACTTGACTCTGATACACCATAGCTGTTAGCAATGTGAAAATATGTCCTGTATTCTCGTAGGTATTCTAATTTCATTAAGAGCATATCTGGTATAGCAAGAACATTTGGGCGCCCCCCTTGAGCTTTATTCACCTTGTGGGCTTCCGTTAATATCTCTATCTTCTTTTCAAATGTTTTTTTCTTCACTCCGGTTAGCCGACGAAGTTTTTCTTCTTCTAGTTGTGATATAGTATAATATTTCATTTTCACTTTCCTTTTTCACCATAATATACCCTATTTATGGTTTCGAAAGAAGTCTAATGCACTTTGACAAAAATGAAAATTTGGTATACTTTTTCATATGACCAACTAAAAAAGGGAGTTACGTAAGTAACGTAAAACCCTTTTTTACACTAGAATATTGCACCCAACAAACCATATGAAGCTACAGTCATAATTATTGATGCAATAAAAACGCCAAGCATAATTGCAAAAAACGACTCTTTTTTGTTCATATAAAGAAGGGAAGCAACTAAAGCACCAGTCCAGGCACCCGTACCCGGAAGGGGTATCGCCACAAAGAGCATTAAACCTAAAAACTTTCTTTTAGAAACCGAATCACTCTTCTTGTCAGCTTTTCTTTTTAACCAAAGTACAAAACCGGGGAAAATACCTTTTAATTCCATAAAATTCAGTATTTTAACTATAAAGAACAATATAAAAGGTACAGGCAGTAAATTCCCAAGTATTGAAGTTATCATTGTCATTTCCCATGGTACATTTAAAACATAGCCAATAGGAATACTTCCTCTAAGTTCAATAACTGGAATCATGGAAATGATAAAAATACCTATCGCCTTGCCAATATCATCACCAAACACCGAAACAATGTAGCTTACTATGTTGGTAGCTGCTTCTTGCATTGAATTCTCCTAATTAAAAGATATTTTTAATTCTTTCTAACGCTTCCTGTACGGTCTCGAAAGCAGCAAATGCTGAAAAACGAATGAATCCTTGACCACAAGCACCAAATCCTACTCCAGGTGTTACAACAACTCCTGCATTGTTGAGAAGATTATCAAACAATTCCCAAGAATCTTGTTTTTTAGGAGTGCCAACCCAAACATAAGGTGCATTTTCTCCTCCAAAGACTTTTAGACCCATATCATTAAGTCCTTTATAAATGGTTCTTGCGTTGTTCATATAGTAATCAATAGCTTCTTTGACTTCAGCTTTTCCTTCATCGCTATAAGTTGCAAAAGCACCTCTTTGGACTATGTATGGTACACCGTTAAACTTTGTTGTTTGACGTCTTAACCACAAGTCATTAAGTCTTATTTCATCTAAGATTAAATCCATAGGAACAACAGTATATGCACAGCGAGTTCCAGTAAAACCTGCTGTTTTTGAATAGCTTCTAAATTCTATAGCACATGTTCTTGCGCCTTCAACCTCAAAAATACTCCTTGGAATATTTTCATCTTGAATAAACGCTTCATATGCAGAATCATACAGTATTATTGATTTGTTTTCATTAGCATAATCAACCCATTTTTTAAGGTATTCCTTAGTTGCAGTCACGCCTGTTGGGTTGTTTGGAAAGCATAAGTAAATAATATCTACTTTTTGGTTCGGAATTTCAGGCATAAAACCATTTTCTTCCGTACAAGACATATAAACGATCTTATCATATCTTCCGTCTGACATAGGCTTTCCTGCTCTTCCGCCCATTACATTAGTGTCAAGATACACAGGATAGACAGGATCTCCTATAGCAACAATATTATCTGCGGAAAAAATATCTCCAATATTACCGCAATCACTCTTTGCACCGTCGCTTACAAATATTTCGTTTGCTTCTATATTTATGCCACGGTTTTTATAATCATGCTGAGAGATTGCATTTCTTAAAAAGTCATATCCTTGTTCAGGGCCATATCCTTGAAATAGCTTAGCATCAGCCATTTCGTCCACTGCATTGTGCATAGCTTTAATAACTGAATCTGGTAGAGGTCTTGTAACATCACCAATACCAAGGCGAAGAATCTTTTTGTCAGGGTTTTCTGCTGAAAAGTTTTGTACTCGCTTTGCAATTTCAGAAAACAGATAACTACCCTTTAAATCATTATAAAACTCATTTGTTTTTGTCATTTTTTTATCCTTTCGCTTGCAATTAGATTATTCAAAATACACGCCTTCAAAAACGAAAGCGGCTACACCTGTCAAATATACATGATTATCTTTCTCGTTCCACTCAACTATAAGTTCTCCGCCTCGAAGTTTTATAGTTGCTTTTCTTTTAGTAAGTTTATTTAATACGGAAGAAACCAGTACGGCACATGCTCCTGTACCACAAGCAAGGGTTTCACCTGAACCTCTCTCCCAAACTCTAAACTCAATTGTTTCATCATCACCTACATAACAAAATTCTGTATTAATGCGTTCAGGAAACAGCTCATGATGTTCGAAATATGGACCTATTTTCTCTAAATCCAGTCTTTTAACAGCATCTGAACTATCAACATAAACAATAGCATGTGGATTTCCCATTGAAACACATGTAATTTCATACTCATTTCCGTTTACATTAACAGATTGTTTCACAAATAAATTATCTTCGCTTTTAACAGGAATAAGCTTGGGTATTAAGATTGGTTCTCCCATATCAACCTTAACCAGTTTAACTTTATCTTGCTCTATTGTCAATTCCAGAGTCAAAACACCTGAAAGAGTTTCTATCTCTATAATATCTTTATTCGTCATTTGATTTTCATAAACATATTTACCAACACACCTTATAGCATTTCCGCACATTTGAGCTTCTGAGCCATCACTGTTAAACATCCTCATTTTAAAGTCAGCTTTTTCTGAGGGCATTATAAGCACAAGACCGTCTGAGCCTATTCCAAAATGCCTATCACTCATATTAACAGCCAATTTACTGGGATCTTTAACGTTTTCTTCAAAACAATTTATATATATATAGTCATTGCCTATTCCGTGCATTTTAGTAAATTTCACTCTATTCACCTCTCTTTAATCTATATTTAACTAAATAATTTCCTAAAAAAAGCAAAGCTCGCCTCTTTTCATCAGGAAGCGGCTTTGCTCTTTATCTTTGGTAGATATTATATTATACTGTTAAAAGTAAAGTCAATTCATCTTATTTTATTGTAAAATAAAAAATACTTATACGATCTCTAGAATGTATAATTATAGCTTATATAAAAACGAATGATAGTAATAAACAAACGGTATTTTAGTGGGTTTTAATCTTAAATACCACTCTAGCGTAATAAAAGGTCATTGATTTTACAAAAAAAAATGGTATACTGTTTGCAGATGTTCTATTGAGATTATAATTAATCTAATAAGTAAAATATTTTCAGATTATATAAGGGAATACTCTATAGGAGGATTAAGTATGATTAAAGCGATAGTTGGTGCTAACTGGGGTGACGAAGGCAAGGGTAAGATTACAGACATTTGCGCCGCCGATGCCGATATAGTGGTTCGTTTTCAAGGAGGCAGTAATGCAGGGCATACAATTATAAATAAGCATGGGCGTTTTGCACTTCATCAGCTTCCATCAGGTATCTTTTATCCTAATATTTCAAACATAATTGCAAATGGAGTAGCCTTGAATGTGGAATACCTTTTAAAAGAAATCGAGCAGGTTAAAGAAAAAGGTGTTGAATTTAATTTACTTATCTCAAATCGTGCTCACGTACTTATGCCACACCATGTTCTATTGGACACATATGAAGAAGAACGGCTTGGGGACAAGAAATTTGGATCAACCAAATCCGGTATTGCTCCTTTATATTCTGATAAATATGCAAAGACAGGCATACAAGTGTGGGAATTGTTTGATGATGAAAATCTTAAAGAGCGAGTTGCCAGAATTTGCGAAAAAAATAATATTATATTTAAATATTTATACAAATCAGATCCTATGGATGAGAATAAATTGTTTGAAACATTAAAACAGTATGGTGAAAAAATACAGCCATTTGTTGCAGACACTTCTAAATTTTTGCATGATGCAATAAAAGAAAACAAACACATATTATTAGAGGGTCAGTTAGGTGCTTTAAAAGACACTGATCATGGAATTTATCCCTATGTAACCTCATCTTCAACATTGGCTGGTTTCGCAAGTGTTGGAGCAGGTATTCCTCCTTACGAAATTAAAAATATTCTTGCTGTTACAAAAGCTTATTCAAGTGCAGTAGGGGAGGGCGCTTTTGTTTCAGAAATATTTGGTGAAGAAGCTGATACATTGAGAATGAAGGGCGGAGACAAAGGAGAGTTCGGAGCTACTACAGGCAGACCTAGACGAGTAGGGTATTTTGATGTAGTTGCAACGAAATACGGATGTCGTTTACAGGGCGCAACAGAAGTTGCTATTACGGGTATTGACGTGTTAAGCTATATGGATAAAATACCGGTTTGTGTTGGATATAAAATAAATGGTTCAGAAATAATAACAGATTTTCCAACAACAGGAGATTTAAACAGAGCAAAACCCATTTATGAGGAGCTTCCTGGTTGGAAAGAAGAAATACGGGGAATTAAAGACTACGATAAACTTCCTATAAATGCACGGAAATATGTTGAGTTTATTGAAAAGTCCATAGGCGTTAAAATAACTTTGGTTTCTAATGGTCCAAAACGTGATGAAATAATTATTAAATAATTATAAATAAATATCAGGAAGGGGATTATTATGCCGTACATTTCAGTAATCACATCAAGAACATTAGACAAAGAACTCAAAGATTCAATTAAAACTGAACTTGGAAGAGCAATTACCATTATTCCTGGAAAATCAGAAGAAGTATTAATGATTGATTTTTCAGACGGTCATACTATTTACTATGGCGGAAAAGAAATTGAAAACACTGCCTATATTGAAGTTAAGATGCTTAAAAAATCCTCTACAGAATCCTTAACTGCTTTTACTGAGGAAGTATTTAGGATTATGGATTCACTTATGGGTATTGATAAGGACAACTTAAATGTTACATTACATGAGCTTGACATGTGGGGAATGTGGGGTTCATTAAGGGTAGTGAATTAATTTATTTCACTATTGACATAACATACTATTAGTAATATAATTATATTTATAAACCTGAGAAACGGAAGTAAAACCATTAGCGCGTTTACAGAGAGCCGGAATGCTGGAAACCGGTAGCAAGCGGATTGGACAAATGGACCGTTGAGGGCGTTAGGAAACGGCTTTGCCTTAGTATATAACGACGGAAGCTCCCGTTACAGAGCTGAGAATGTGATTGCATTCAAATGAGGCGGTCGTTTTTTGACGACAAGCAAGGTGGCACCGCAGGTATTTTATCCTGTCCTTGATTTCAAGGGCAGGTTTTTTTATTGTCTTTTTAGGAGTGATTTTATGTCAGGCATTGCGTTTTTTGGCTCTTTAGAGCTAGGATTTATTTATTCTTTTGTTGCAATGGGTATTTTTATTTCATACAGAATTTTGGATATAGCTGACCTAACTGTGGATGGTAGTTTTACGCTTGGAGCAGCAACCTGTGCCATATTAACCGTAAGCGGACACCCGTTTGTAGGATTGTTTGCAGGGTTTATAGTTGGAGGAATAGCAGGAACTATAACAGCATCGCTACAGACAATTTTACAGATTAAACCCATATTAGCGGGGATCTTAACAATGACTGCTCTATATTCTATAAACCTTATAGTCATGGGCGGCAGTTCAAATGTTTCTTTACTTGGAAAGGACATTAACACAATCTATAAAGCATTTAATCAAATATTTAATAACCCCTACAGCCGTTTAATCCTACTATTCCTAACAATGCTTATTATGGCAGTTTTAGTATACCTGTTCCTTAAAACACCTTTAGGTCTTGCTATAAGGGCAACAGGAGATAATGAACAAATGGTTAAGGCTTCATCAATAAATTCAAATGTCACAAAGACTGTAGGTTTAGCAGTTGCAAACTCATTGGTTTCATTTTCAGGTGCATTGCTTGCTCATTATCAACTTTCATCAGATGTATCAATGGGTGCCGGAATGGTGGTAATGGGTCTTGCGTCTTTGATAATAGGGGAAACAATAACAGGTAAGAAAACTGTTCTAAGAAATATAATTGCGGTTTGTATAGGCTCTATATTCTATAGGTTTGTTATGGCTTTAGCTCTTATATATACACCTCGCGCTTCGGATCTCAAGCTTATTTCGATGATAATCGTTACCATTGCTATAACTATGCCGGTTGTTAAAGAAAAATTGAAAACATCAATGTTGAGAAAAAAGGAGGCGAATGAAGTTGTTACTGATTAAAAATATGTGCAAGGAATTCGAAAAGGGTAAAATTAATTCCAGAAAAGCTTTGGTTAATATGAATCTGGAGCTAAAAAAGTCAGAGTTTGTAACAATAATTGGGTCTAACGGCGCAGGAAAATCAACATTGTTTAATGCAGTTGCAGGCAATTTTTGGATTGACAGCGGAAGAATAATTTTAGATGGTAAAGATATTACTTATGAGAAAGAACACAAAAGAGCCCCTTACATTGGCAGGGTCTTTCAAGATCCGTTACGTGGAACAGCTCCAAACATGACAATTGAAGAAAATTTAGCCTTGTCATATTTTAGAACTTTTAATAAAAAATTCAAAATAGGAATTTCTAAAAAGGAGAAAGATTTCTTTAAGGAACATCTAAACCTATTAGACATGGGACTTGAAAACAGACTGAAGGAAAAAACAGGCTCCCTTTCCGGCGGTCAACGTCAAGGGCTTACCTTGTTAATGGCTACGATTAATGTTCCCAAGCTTCTTTTGTTGGATGAGCATTGTGCTGCTCTTGATCCTGCTGCTGGAGAAAAGATTATGTATCTTACCAACAAGATTGTTTCAGAAAACAAAATTACATGCATGATGATAACTCATAATATGGCTAATGCATTGGAAACAGGAACAAGAACCTTAATGCTAGATGAAGGAAGGGTGGTTCTTGACTTTAGTCAAGAGGAAAGAACAAATATGTCTGTTTCAGATGTAATAAGAATTTTCAGAGAAAAGAATAAGAAAGACCTTAACAACGATGAAATGCTTTTAGCATAACATAATTATATTTTATAAGGAGAGGTTTTAAATGAAAAAAATTCTAACTTTAATTCTGGCAGTTTTATTTGCCACTTCGCTTATCGGATGTGCAGATAACACTCCAAAGGTCGAAGCAGAAGGTGATGTAATCAAAATTGGGCTAATTCAATATGTGGATCACACTTCTCTTAATATAATAAGAGACAGCTTCATTGCTAGACTTGAAGAACTTGGGTATGACAAAAGCAAAGTTATAATTGATTATCAAAACGCTCAGGGCGAAGCATCAAACATCCAAAGTATATGCCAAAAATTTGTAGCAGATAAAGTGGATTATATTGCTGCTATAGCAACACCGGCAGCGCAAGGTGCTGCGGCAGCCACCGAAAACACTGACATTCCTGTAATCTTTATAGCAGTTAGTGATCCATTAAAAGCTGGGCTCGTGGAGTCACTTGAAAATCCAACTAAGAATATCACAGGAACATCTGATGTAATCCCTGTAGATCAAATATTTGATTTGGTGGGCAAACTTACTCCAGACGTTAAAACATTAGGGTTTATTTATAACCTTAGCGAAGCAAATTCTCAAACATTCATTAGCAACGCAAAACAATTTTGCGAAGAAAAGGGTATCGCTTACATAGAAGCAACAGCTTCAAATCCAAGCGAAGTACCTCAAGCTGCACAATCGTTAGTTGGAAAAGTAGATGCTATCATGTGTCCAAATGACAATACTGTTGCATCAGCTATGCCATCACTTGCTCAAGTTGCAAACGAAGCAAAAATACCTGTTTATGCAGGAGCAGTAACTATGGTTAAAGACGGAGGGTTTGCATCAGTTGGCGTTGATTCAGCAGAAATCGGTGTTTTAAGTGCTGAACTTGCAAAGGAGTTACTTGAAGGTAAGAAAGCAAGCGAAACTCCAGTTACTGTTGTTAAAAAATACAATGCAAAAGTAAATAAAGAAACAGCCGAAATTTTAGGAATAGATGTTACAGGTTATGAAACAGTTGAATAAGAAATTTTTGTAACACTTTCTCTTAAAAATGCCGCATTTGCGGCATTTTTAAGTTTTTATTTTAATGAAACGCCATACCGAAACAATTGACTTATTTATAAGTTAAGCAAGTTCTGCTAAACCTGTATAAAGCTGGTGATATCGACCTTTCATCTCCAAAAGCTCATCATGATCACCACGTTCAATTATCTCACCATTTTCAAGCACAATAATTGCCTTTGAATTTCTAACAGTTGATAGCCTGTGTGCTATTACAAAAACAGTTCTTCCCTTCATTAACTCATCCATGCCTTTTTGAACCAATTGTTCGGTTCTGGTGTCTATAGAGCTTGTTGCTTCATCCAGTATCATTACAGGAGGTTTAGCAACATATGCCCTGGCAATGGCAATTAACTGCCTCTGTCCTTGAGAAAGATTATTACCGTCTCCACCTATTATTGTGTCATATCCTTCTGGTAGCCTCCTAATAAAAGAATGGGCATTGGTATTCTTGGCAGCTTCCTTACAGTCTTCATCTGTTGCATCTGGATTACCATATCTGATATTATCCAGTATGCTTCCTGTAAAAAGATGAGTATCCTGTAACACCATACCTAACGACCTTCTAAGGCTGTTTTTTTGTATCCGTTTTATGTCAATACCGTCATATGTTACAATTCCCTCTGTTGTTTCAAAAAATCTATTGATCAAGTTAGTAATGGTTGTTTTACCTGCACCTGTTGAACCCACAAAAGCAATCATTTGTCCTGGTTTTGCATATAGTGAAATATTTTTTAAAATAGGGTTTTCAGGATTATATGAAAAGGAAACATTGTTAAGTCTTACATCTCCTTTAAGAGGCACTTTAGTTCCATCCTCTAAAACCCAGTTCCAACTTTGTTCGTCACTATTCTCTGTTGCTTCCTCAAGCACGACTAATCCTTCATCAACTTCTTTTTCTTCGTCCATTAAAGCAAATATTCTTTCTGCTCCGGCAACAGCGGCATATATATTGTTCATTTGAGCAGAAAATTGGTTAATTGGCTGACCAATTTGTCTTGAAAACTGTAAATATGAAGCGAGAGAGCCAACGCTAAACATTCCATAAACTGCAAGAAGACCACCTACTGAAGCAGAAATTGCGTATGATATGTTATTTAGGTTGAACATTATTGGCATCATTGCACCTGCATAGAAACTCGCTTTTGAGGCTACTTTTTCAAAATCATTGTTTAATGCTTGAAATTTTGTTCTAGCATCTTGTTCGTTATTAAAAGCTTTTATTTCTTTTAAACCGCCAATTGTTTCTTCAATATTACCGTTTAGAATACCTATCTTTGCTTGTTGAGCTCTATAGTTTTTTTTACTTTTTCCGCCTAATATCTTTACAACAAAGAACATACAAATAATCATTAACAAAGTTGCAACAAATATTATAGGGCTTAAAATTATCATAAAGGTTACTGCTCCAACAAGTATTATCGTTGAAGAAATCATTTGAGTTAAGCTTTGTTCCAGCATAAGTTGAACGTTTTCTGCATCATTTGTAAAACGACTCATAAGTTCTCCATGGGTGTAGGTATCATAATACTTGACAGGCAACTCTTGCAGTTTGTCAAACATTTCTTGTCTTATATGATTAATAGTTCTTTGCGCAAGTGAAACAGTTGTTCTACTTTGAATATATCCTGCTATTACACCAACTAAATATATTAACCCTAACACAACTAAAGCACCAAACAGACCTTTTAAATCACCTGGAAGAATATAGTCATTTATAAGTGGCTTTAAAAAATAGGATCCAGCAATACCGCTTACTGAATTTGCTATCAGCGTAATAACTATAACAACAACTAAAAACTTCGATTTTTTTAAATATGAGAATATCCTAAATATAGTTTTACCAAAGTCTTTGGGTTTTTGAAAAGCTACAGAACCGTCGCCTTTCCTAGACGTTCTCCCCGACTTACTCATGATGCCACTCCTCCCTGAAGTTGAGAATTACAAATTTCTTTATAAATTTCATTCTGCTCAACTAACTCACTATGAGTACCCATTCCTGATATTTTTCCATCATCCAATACAATTATTTTGTCTGCATCAATGATGGATGAAATCCTTTGTGCAACTATAATAACAGTTGAATCCTTGAAGTTATTATAAAATGAGCTTTTGATTTTTGATTCTGTTGCTGTGTCCAATGCACTTGAACTGTCGTCAAAAATCAGAATAGGAGGTTTTTTAAGCATAGCCCTGGCAATACAGACCCTCTGCTTTTGCCCTCCCGAAAGGTTTGTGCCGCCTTGTTCTAAAATAGTTTCAAATTTCTCCGGCAGTTTTTGAATGAAATCAAATGCCTGCGCATCTTTTGAAGCTCTTATCATTTCTTCATCAGAAGCTTCTTTATGACCTAATAGAATATTTTCTTTTATAGAACCACTAAATAAATTATTCTTTTGCATAACAATTCCCATTGCGTCTCTTAGATCATTTTGTTTATATTTCCTAACATCTAATCCATCCACTAATATATTCCCAGAAGTCACATCATAAAATCTTGGAATTAGATTTATTAAGCTTGTTTTTCCAGAACCTGTTCCACCTATAATACCGATAATTTCACCGGGGTTAGCTGTGAAATTAATGTCTGTTAAAACATCATCCCCATGTTTTTCACTATCACTGTTATACCTAAATGACACATTAACAAATTCAATTTTACCTTTTGTTACTCTAGGTGCTACCTGTTGAGTCGAGATATCTTCATTATCCTTAATATCAGACTCTGTTTCAAGAACTTCAATTACCCTTTCAGCACATGCTTTTGCCCTTGTAAGCATTACAATTATCATGGAGAACATCATAACACTCATTAGAATCTGCATTATATAGCTTATAAAACTAAGAAGATCACCAGTTGTCATAAGGTCTTGGCCAACAAAATTTCCGCCTAGCCAAATAACTCCAATTGTAGTTCCAAAAAGTATTAGCATCATCATCGGCATCATTAAAGATGTAAGATGACCAACCTTGATTGCTGATTCCATAAGCTCATCATTTACTTTTTTGAACTTCTTTTTTTCCAACTTTTCACGAACAAATGCCTTAACAACTCTAATTGCAATCAAGTTTTCCTGTACAGTTCCGTTTAAATTGTCTAATCTTTTCTGCATGGCTGTATAAAGTTTACCAGCAGACTTAACAATTATTACTGTGCCTATTGCTAATAGTATAATTGAGACTATTATAACTAAAGATAGATTAAAGTTAATGCTTGCCGAAATTGCATAAGCACTAATCAAGAGAATTGGAGCCCTTGTTAGTATTCTTAATGAAAACATTCCTGTGTTTTGCAGCATCGTTATATCGCTAGTCATTCTAGTTATGAGAGAAGCATGTGAAAACTTATCAATGTTTGAAAAAGACAAATCCATACTCTTATCATACATTGCTTTCCTTAACCTTGCCGCAAACCCCTGACTGGCTAAAGATGAATATTTAGCATTTAAAACACCGCACGTAAGTGCAACAACAGCAACTAAAACCATAATTAAACCAATCATGAATATGTTATTAAGATCTTTGCTTGGTATTCCTTCATCAACAATCATAGCCATTAATCTTGGGATTGCAAGCTCGCATAAAACTTCAACTAAAGTAAAAAGCAAACAAAAAACTATTTGCATATTATACTTCTTTACAAAGGGATATAATTTTTTAATCATTTATTTTCTCCTTTTCCAGTTCCACAGATGATTTAAAACACATTGTATCCATATTTTGTATTAAACGACTGAGAAGCCTCAGAAACATTTCAATTTCTTCATCTTCAAAGTCTGCAAATATCGATTTGTAAGTGTTTTTCGCAGTGGTTTTTAGTTTTTCAGTCATCATTATGCCTTTTTCCGTTAATTCCACACAGTTCTCTCTTAAGTCATCCTCGCTCTGTATCTTTTTTACGATTCCTGCTTTTTCCATACGTTTTATTGATATAGCAACAGTGGGAGGTGTTATACCAATTATATCCGCAATTTTTTTTTGAGTTATTGTTATATTTGGAGGCTTATGAAACAAAATATAGAGTATGTGGGGATTGGAGAGTTCAGATAAACCGTTTTTTTCGTGTTCTCTCAAAAAACAGCTCTGGTGCCTTCTGAAGAACAAATGTAAGATTTTCTGGATTTTTTCATATTTAGTATCCATATGTCCCTTCCATTCAAAATAAATATACAGCTAATAATTAGCCGATTTATTAATTATAATACATTTTCTGTAAATGTCAAAATTTTTTTTGGATTGGGAACTTTTTATTTCACAGTGTCGTTATATAATTATAATCATTAAATTATGAAAGGAAGTCTAAAATGACAAAAAATTTAAAAGTAAAAATTCTTACAGTAGGTTTAACGGCAACCATGGGGTTAACTGTTGCAGTTAATGCAGCTCCAATCGAAAATCTACCATCAGTTACTAAAGAAGCCACACAAGATATTATACTTGAGTTAACAACTGTTGATGAAGAAATGGTTTTTTCAAGTATTAGTGGCAAAGTAAAATCAATCAAAGATACTGATGGAAAACAAGAAATTCAATTAGAGGCAGATAATGGAAAGACATGTACCATTTTGTTAGATAGTAATACATTTATAACTGATAGTGAAAATGCTATTCAAACAAGTGATATCAAAGAAAAAGATTTAATCAAGGTATACTATATCAATAATCTCAATAAAGAAGAAAACAAAGATATAACTGCTTCTGTTTTGGTTAAAACAATAAAAGATAATCCTAACAGTGTATTCGTAGGAATTTTCGATGAAACCTTCCTTTCTTTGGACAAGTCATTAATTATTAATGTAAGCGACGAAACACCGATATTCGACAAAGAAGGTAATAAATTCGAAGGAGAAATAACAAACAAAGTATTGGTAGTATACAGTAAAATACAGACTATGAGTATACCACCTCAAACTCCTCCAGAAAAAATTGTTGTACTTGAAGATATGAAAACACAACTTGATACGAATAAACCATCAGAACCTATGGAGGAAGAAAAGCCATTGCCTACTCCAAGCAGACCTGAAATTGAATATGATTTTAACAAAATTTCAAACGCTAAATTATTGGTAAATAATAAAGCAATTGAAAACGAGTCAGCGTATGTAGATGAAAACAAAATTGTTATGGTACCTTTAAGACCAATTGCGGAAGCTTTAGGTTTTGATGTAAAATGGGATTCTGCTACACGTCAGATTAGACTTGGCACAGGAATTGTAATGACTATTGATGAAAATTCATATACAATAGGTAAAATGGTTCCTATGAAGCTGGATTCAGCGCCTGTTCTACGTAACGGCAAAACCTATGTTCCTATTAAATTCTTTGAAGAAGTTATAGAAACAAATTTAGAATATACAAACGACACAATCATTTTTACACAAAATGATTAATAATTAGTATCATTCGTTTAAATTTCCTGTTGACATAAATCCCTTCCTTTGCTAAACTAGTGCCTATACAATAAAACAGGAAATACGATGATAGAGACGCTTTTTCCTCAAATGTCTTTCAGAGAGTCCGCGTTTGCTGCGAGCGGACAGACATGAGTTGATTGTATCACTCTGGAGTATCTGCTCAGAAATCCTAGCTGGAGATTAAGGGCAGACGGGTAGCTCCGTTATAGGGCTAAGGTTTGTTTGAACCGTTGAGTTTTTGCACGAGCTGGCTTTATATAGCTCCGCAAATAAGTGAGGGTGGTATCGCGTGGATTAAACCTCGCCCCTGGCATTGCATCAGTGCAGGGTGCGAGTTTTTTTTTACTTAAAAATATTGCTCCAAAAGAAAGAGGGGTTTTAGGATGAAGCATGTTTTGTCCGTACTGGTTGACAACCAAGCAGGGGTCTTAACCCGTGTTTCAGGGCTTTTCTCAAGAAGAGGTTATAATATTGACAGCCTTACTGTCGGAGTTACCGAAAACCCTGAACTATCAAGAATGACCATTTGTGTCGAAGGCGACGTGTTTGTTCTTGATCAGATAAAAAAACAATTGGCTAAGCTAGTAGACGTAAAGGGTGTTATTGAGCTAACCACAGGTAACTCAGTTTACAGAGAACTGGCACTTATAAAAGTTACAGCCAACGCAAAAACCCGTGCTGAAATTGTGAGTATTGTTGATATCTTTAGAGCAAAGATAATCGACGTTGCAAAAGAATCTCTTGTTATTGAATTAACAGGAACTGAAAGTAAATTATCCGCTTTTTACGAATTGATGGAACCATATGGTGTAATTGAAATGGTAAGGACGGGTACTGCTGCCCTTGAAAGAGGTAATAAAGCTATTACTACATACATATTAGAGGAGGAAATTTAGAAATGGCAAAAGTGTACTACAAAGAGGATTGTAACATCGATTTTATCAAAGGCAAAACGGTAGCTATAATCGGTTACGGAAGCCAAGGACACGCACATGCGCTTAACTTAAAAGAATCAGGGGTTAACGTAATTATTGGTCTATATGAAGGAAGCAAGTCTTGGAAAGAAGCTGAAGCTCATGGTCTTTCAGTTGCAACAGCAGCAGAAGCTGCTAAAAAAGCTGATATCATTATGATTCTTATCAATGACGAAAAACAAGCTCAAGTATACGAAGAAAGCATTAAACCAAACCTTACAAAAGGTAAATATCTTGCTTTCGCTCATGGTTTCAACATTCACTTCAAGCAAATTGTGCCATCAGAAGACGTAAATGTATTTATGATTGCTCCTAAAGGTCCTGGTCATACAGTTAGAAGCCAATACCTTGAAGGAAAAGGTGTTCCATGTCTTATTGCTGTATATCAAGATCCATCAGGCGATACTACAGACGTTGGTCTTGCATATGCACTCGGAGTAGGTGGCGCTAGAGCAGGCGTTCTTGAAACAACATTCAAAGAAGAAACAGAAACTGACCTCTTTGGAGAACAAGCAGTTCTTTGCGGTGGTGTATCCGCACTTATGAAGGCTGGTTTTGATGTTCTTGTTGAAGCAGGATATCAACCAGAAAGCGCATATTATGAATGTGTACATGAAATGAAGCTTATCATTGACCTTGTTGCTGAAGGCGGACTTTCATACATGAGATATTCAATCTCTGATACAGCAGAATATGGAGATTACAAAATCGGTAACAGAATCATTACAGAAGAAACAAAGAACGAAATGAGAAAAGTTCTTAAAGAAATCCAAGAAGGCGAATTTGCAAAAGATTGGATTATGGAAAATAAAACAGGTCGTGCATACTTCAATGCTAAAAAACGCATTGAAGCTGAAAGCCAAGTTGAAGTAGTTGGTAAAGAACTCAGAAAGATGATGAGCTGGCTTAAAAAATAATTATTTTCCACTCTAATGATAAAAAAGCGGGGGGAATCAAACTCCCCCCAATAGGGTATTGGAGGTTAATTATGTCAAGAACCATTAAAGTGTTTGATTCAACCTTAAGCCTCGGTACTCAGTATCCCGGTTTTTCAGTAAGTGGGCAAGAGAAATTCGAAATTGCTCACCAACTGGAGAAAATGAGAATTGATGTTATCGAGCTAGGATTTCCTGTTAGAGACAGGGAAGAATTTGAAAGCGTACAGTTTGCTGCACAACGGATAAAGGATTCCATGTGCGCTGCAAATGCAAGAGCTCTTTCCCTTGACATTGAAAAAGCAGCAGAATCACTTAAAAAATCAGCCGATCCCATGATACATATCTTTATGACTTCTTCACTTTTAAAATTAAAACAAAAATTAAAAATGAGCGAAGAAGCAGCCATTGAAAGAGCGG
>CAZTAY010000059.1:3608-16117 GCA_964611655.1 uncultured Eubacteriales bacterium | reverse complement strand
ACTAGCTCTCATGCCGCCAACGGATCTGTGGCCTTTAAGGTTTACAAGACCGTTTGCTTCAGCTTCCTTAACAAATTTTGCATCAAGTTCAGGGCTTGAAGTTACAAAAGTAACGTTCATTAACGAACGATCTTTCTTTTCTGCTGTTCCTTTAAAAAATGTTGAGTTATCAATGAGATCATATAAAAGAGCCGCTTTTTCTTCGTTAATCTTTTGAATTGCAGGAACACCACCAAGGCCTTTTAACCACTCGAATACAAGGTTAGCCATATAAATTCCATAGGTTGGAGGTGTGTTATACATTGAATCATTATCTACATGCATTTTGTATGAAAGCATCGTAGGTGTAATATCCATTTCATTACCAATTAGATCTTCACGTATGATAACTAATGTTACCCCTGAAGGACCTATATTTTTTTGTGCGCCTGCATAGATAAGTCCAAATTTTGATACATCAACAACTTCTGAAAGAATGTTTGAGGACATATCTGCAACTAAAGGCACATTTCCTGTTTCGGGTATTGAAGTATATCTTGTTCCATAAATTGTGTTATTAGTTGTAATGTGTACATAACCAGCGTCAGTACTAAGCTTGTTTTTATCTATTTCAGGAATATAATTATATGATTTGTCCTCAGAAGATGCTACTACATTTACAGCACCAAACTTTTTTGCTTCCGATACAGCTTTTTTAGCAAAGGATCCAGATTGTACATAATCTGCCTTCTTGCTTGTTCCCATAAGGTTTAAAGGAACCATAGCAAACTGTGTGCTTGCTCCGCCTTGTAAGAATAAAACTTTGTAGTTTTCAGGAATGGACATCAACTCTCTAACATTTGCTTCTGCCTTTTGAAAAATTTCTAAAAAAGCTTTTGAACGGTGGCTCATTTCCATAACCGACATTCCAGCGTTACCATAATTCACCAATTCATCCTTAGCTTTGTTTAAAACATCAAGCGGCAATGCTGATGGCCCAGCAGAAAAATTATATACACGTTCCATAACGGACCCCCTAAAATTAAATGTTGGCAACGGTGCGAAACTATGATGCATTTAATTTTGAGATTTTTGCGACAATGCATAGAAAGGTATACTCCGCATATTGACAGAATATATGCAAGTGAGCCTTCACAAGCAGTGAGGCAAAAGCCAAAAAAATAGTATATAGGGAGTTTTGCAACGGTGCCTTTTAATAAATTATAAAACAATCAAGTCTTTAAAGTCAATCTTATATTCAATAATTAGAATGCTACATGATTAAAATACCTTCCACTAAAATTCGCTAAAAATATCGAAACGATTTTATTTATAAAAACAAATAAAGTTTTTTTTATATTTTTAACTAATCGTTTCTAAATATAATATTAAATCACAAAAAATTGCTGCAATATTTATATTTTAATACTTTATTTTCAGTACAATTAACGTTTTTTTATTAATTTAGATTAATCAGGGATAATTTTCATTATTATGGCAATTCTATACAAAATATAGAATTTTATTGAATAATGAAAGGGGATATTTATGGCAAAGCTTGAAGGAACACAGACAGCCGAAAATTTAATAAAGTCCTTTGCAGGGGAAAGCCAAGCAAGAAATCGTTATACTTATTTTGCATATGTTGCAGACCAAGAGAATTATAAACAGATTAAGAACTTTTTTCTTGAAACCGCTGAGAACGAAAAAGAACATGCTAAAAGATTGTACAAGCTATTAGTGGAAGGTTTTGAAGGAAGTCTGCCAAAGACTATAACTATTAATAACGCTGATTATCCTATTGATATGGGAAACACTTTACGCAACCTGGAATTTGCAGCAGCAGGCGAACGTGAAGAACATTCAGAAATCTATCCAGCGTTTGCAGAAACAGCAGAAAAAGAAGGCTTTAAGGATATAGCCGCAGCACTTAGAAGCATTGCTAAGGCAGAGGTTAACCATGAATCTCGTTTTCTTAAACTTGCAGATAACATAAAGAATGATGAAGTCTTTAAAAGAAGTAGTACCGTTAAATGGATTTGCAGTAATTGCGGGCTGGTGTATGAAGGAAAAAGTGCTCTTGAAATATGCCCTGCTTGTTTATATCCAAAGTCATATTTTGAGCTATATGTTGAAAATTTCTAAGATAAAAATATAATCAGGCTGATTTTGAAGTCAGCCTGATTTTTTATTTCTCGTCATTCTTCGTACATAAAGTCATCAACCGATGGAGGTACATATTGGGTATTATCTGGCTCAGTTGTATCTTGAGTAGGAATTTCTTCCGTAGGCACATCCGGATAGGTCTGGTTAGGAAGCTGTTCTGTTGTGCCTGGGTTTTGAATATCCTGACCCGGAATACTCGAACCTGTTGAACTATCTACTGGCAATCCTGTCACAGGATCAACAACTACTGGTGCATTTGGATCATATATCGAATTTGATGTATGGATATTACAAAAATCCTTTGGCATTGATTCTGCGGTTTCCCCTCCAAACATCATTGTTTCAACAAGGTCTTGAGGACAAAATTCTGTTGAAAGCTTACCTGACTCCTTACACACCTTAACAGATGTATGACTTTGGCATGTTGCAGTAGGCACTGTTCCTGAAGTAAAATAATCGGTTACCGATTTACATACTCCAGGTACGGGAAGTTTGCCGGACAGCGCACAAACAGATGCCGAAACAACCCCGTCAGGTTTAACAAAATCCTTATATTCTAGGTTTTGATGAATTCTCTCCATTATAACTCGCCACAAAATCAAATGATAGCTCTTGCTGTATGACATCCTTTCCGGCGTATCGTGTCCCATATATATTGATGCCGCATAGTATGGCGTATATCCTGCAAACGCAAGGTCTTTATCGTCTGTTGTGGTACCAGTTTTTCCTGAAACAGGCATCTTTTTGTTTCTAAATCGAGCTAGACCTCCTGTTCCTTGACTTCCGACGATAACATCTTCCATCATTTTCGTAACAATGAACGCGGCCTGTTTGTTCATTACCTGTCTTGGTTCTGGGTTGTTTTCTAAGAAAAGATTACCGTCGTGATCAAGAACCTTAGTATAAAAATGTGGTTTAATGTATATACCTTCATTCGCAATAGTACCATATGCCGCTGCAAGTTCATTCATTTTAACACCGTTTGTAATACCTCCCAACGCAACAGCTGGAACTTTGTCAGAGTATTGTTTGCCGTCTTTTACTTCATAATTAATTAGTGTTGTAAAACCAAAGTTTTGAAGATAGTTCCAACAAGTTTCAATTCCAACATATTCTACAAGAGCTCTTACAGTAACAACGTTAGCAGATGTTTCAATAGCTTTTCTTACAGTCGTGAGCCCCCTAAATGTTCCTCCCCAGTGGTTTTTAGGGGAATATCCTTGATATGACCAAGGCTCATCCATAATTGATGTTGCTGCTGATAACTTACCTGTGTCAATACCCGGCGCAAACGTGGTTAAAACCTTGAAAACAGAACCAGGCTGTCTTGCTGCTTGTGTTGCCCTGTTAAAAGGTCTTTGTCCAAGCTCTTCCTTGTTGCCTCTACCACCTGCAATCGCCTTAACCTCTCCTGTACGGTAATCAAGTATTACCATGCCAGCCTGAGGTTGGGGTATCTTTTGAATAGCTTCGCTTACAAGCTCCATATCATCAGTTAAGTACTTTGCTCTTACAGAACCAACAAACTTATCCACTTCACTTTGATTTTTTGCATATCCTTCTTCGGATTTGTTAATAACTTCTGAATCTTTTTTACCCTTTTCTTTAATGCTAATGCTGTAATTTACCTTCCATTTGAACTCCCCTGGAGGATAATACTCGTCTTTACTAAACTCTTCATCCACAATTCTTTGCATATCTTGATCTATTGTAGTATGAATCTGCAATCCGCCCTCATAAATCAAGTTATAGGCTTCAGCTTTTGTTAAATTTTTCTCTGTTGCAATATCGTTTGCCAGGTCAGTTATGACCTGATCTACAAAATAACTGTGGTAAAATTCAGCCTTGCTGTCAACGCTTTGCATTTGAGCTTCAATTCTGCTGTAAATGTCCTCGTTTGCTGCTTGATCATGCTGCTCCTGTGTTATATAACCCAGTTCAAGCATTTTATCAAGAACATTTCCTGTTCTTATTTTGTTTTGATCCTTATTAGAAATCGGTGACCACAATGAAGGATTTTGGGTAATCCCTGCAAGGCAAGCACTTTCTGCCAGATTTAGTTCTGACAATTCCTTATTAAAGTAATAGGCCGCTGCCGCTTTAACTCCATATTTCCCATGACCAAGGGGTATAGAATTTAGATAAGCTTCTAAAATATATTCCTTTGCCTTGTCTTTACCGCCAAGCTGAGCTGATAATACTTTTTCATAACTTACAGCCATAAATTGTTCCTGAATTTTTCTTTTGAATTCACGTTCGGAATTCTTAAGTATATTCATCTTTATGAGCTGTTGAGTTATGGTACTAGCACCCTCTGATAAAGACATATTTGTAATGTTGACGTAAATAGCTCTTAAAATTCCTTTAAAGTCGATGCCGTCATGTGAATAAAAACGTTCGTCCTCAATCGAAACAACTGCTTCTTTTAGATAGTCCGGTATCTCACTTAATTTTGCGTATTCCCTGTTCTCTTCCCCATGCAGCCTGTCTATTTCAGCGCCTTTTGAATCAAATATAATAGAAGTATACGATTCCGGTCTTATTAGACTAACGTCAATATCAGGGACACTCTGAACAACGCCTGTAAATAATCCAAGAACGGCACCTAAAATAGCAAAGCATCCAACAACGAATAAAATCATTGTTACTCTTAAGATTATAACTCCAACCTTATTTTTTGCCTTTTTTTTGGTAGCCTTGCTTTTTTTTCGCCTTTTTTCATTATTATTTTGAGAATAATCCATAAAAACCTCCATTTGAACAATAGAATTCTTTCCAAAGCATGTCAGAATTATTTGGAAAGAACTCAATGGTGTGTTAGAAACCTCCCACACCCTAGAGTGTCTTAGCTATTATATCAGATATATAAATTCTAATAAAGAAATATATAAAAAAATAATAATTTTTTAAAAAATACATCCCATCCCAGACCATGAATAGTATATAACATGAAATTTCATCTTTTATTCATACCTTGTAAATATCTTATTTATATCATATAATTAGCTTATAAAACATATTTAAAAATTCCCTCAAAGTTATTCCCACGTTTTTGTTATTAAAAACAATGATTTTTCATTTTAGTGATACAATAAAATAAGAGCAAATTTAAACTAATTACTTTTTAATGGAGCGTGTCCTTATGAAAAGAACTAAAAAAACAAACGCTACCTTACCTTTATTACTAGTAGTTATATTAATTATTGTTTCAATATTATCAGTCACTTTTTTTGTTATGCGTGTAGATAAGTATGAAAAATATGCAGCTGACGAGCGTATCAGGAGAATTGCTCTAAATAACGCCGATGCCGTTAGAAGCAGTGTTAACGGATATATCAACATACTCATAACTGTGTCAAACATGCTTCAGATTTATGACGACCTTAAATCAAATGAAATTATTAATCAGCTTGCTAAGGTTTCTAAAACAGAGGGCTTTTTAAGAGTATCGATTTATTTTCCTGACGAAATGAATTATACATCAGATGGAAGAGTATTTAAGAAGTCTTCACTAGGCGGTTATGAGGCAATTATGAAGGGTGAAATAACAGTAAGTAACGTTGTTGATACTTTGTTTGAAAATATTCCTTCAGTTAGCATACATGTTCCAATATACGGAAAAGACGGCAAGACTAGAGCAGCACTTGGCTGTGTGCTTAAAACAGAAACTCTAATACAAGAGTTAAGTACCAACCTATACGACGGTGAAGGTTATTATTATATAATTGACGAAAACGGTCGGTATGTTGCTTATGATCAAAGAGCAACCTCAGACAAGTCAAGGAATAATTATTTTATTGATACAAAATATATCGAATTTGAAGATGGATATTCTCAAGAACAAATTGACATTGCTTTCAAAGAGCATACGGAAGTAACATCCACTTTTGTATATGAAAATACACCTGTATACGTTCACTACTCACCTATTAAAATAAATAAATGGGTTATGATGGTTGTAGTTCCTTTAGAAAAAATCAATTCACAATCAAGAGTCAATATTCAATATGCAATGGATATGTTAATCATAATCGTATTGGTACTCATTATAATGGCAGGCTATATTTATTTTTCTCAAAGGAAAGCCCGAATCAAAGCAGAACTTGACGAACAATATTTTCGTGTTTTAGCTCAACAATCTGGGAAGATGTTATTTGAATGGGACTTTGGAACTAATGAGATTACTTCAACTAATAACTTTGAGATCTTTTTTGATCCTGATACATTAATAAAATCTGTAGCAGACGAGGAAAAAGCATCTGAAAAAATACATCCTGATGATATTCAAATATTTAGAGATATATTCTCTAGAACTTTATTAGGTGAGAATACTACTGGCGCAAAATTCAGAATTAAAAATGAGGAAGATGAGTATCATTGGTGTGTATTACATGCGACTGTTGTAAAGCACAAAAACAATAGGCCATACAAAGCAATCGGCACACTTGAAAGCATTGATGAACAAGTAAAAAAAGAAGAGGCTCTTTTCGCTGCGTCACAAACCGATAGTCTTACTAAACTTAAAAACAAAATGGCTTCTGAAATACTGATTAATGATATTCTTTTAAACTCAAAAGAAAACAGTGTCCATGCTCTAATCTGTTTTGATTTGGATAACTTTAAAAATATAAATGATTCTTTCGGACATCTTTACGGCGACGAAGTTTTAATAGAAATTTCCTCTAAAGTAAAAAATCTGTTTCGATCAACTGATATATTAGGAAGATTTGGAGGTGACGAATTTGTTGCATTAATAAAAGATGTTCCAGACTCTGATGAGAGTTTTATTCGGGAACGTGTAATTTTACTTGGTGATAATATACGCAATGTTTATCAAAAAGGAGAGGTAAAGCACTTAGTCTCTGCAAGCATAGGTATAGCTTTATACCCCAGAGACGGCAAAACTTATGAAGAACTTTATGAAAAAGCTGATTATGCTTCTTATATAGCAAAAAAGAGTGGAAAGGATAGGTTCATTTATTTTGATGATTACAAAGAATTATATTGACCGAATCAATATATGATTATATTATTGTATAAAGTCTATTTCGACAAAGGATTGGTTAGTGTTGAAAAATAAGGCTACAAAAATTATTGCTCCCGTTATTATTGTTATTATTTCCATCTTATATTTTTCATTTTTAGGGTGGACAGCAAATTCTTTTCCATTGCCTGTTTGGGGTAAAATATTAGCATTTATAATTTATGCAGCTATTGTTGGAACATGTATATATGTGCTTATTCAAAGAATAAGAGAGATTAGGAGCGGTGAAGAAGATGATCTTAGTAAATACTGATTATATTTCAGGCAAAAATTTTGAAATGTTAGGGCTTGTAAAGGGGAGTACAATTCAGACAAAGAATATTGGACGTGATATAACACAATCATTTAAAACCCTTGTAGGGGGCGAGCTAACTGCGTATACCGATATGATGAATACAGCAAGGGCCCTTGCTTCAAAGCGTATGGTTGCTGAAGCAGAAGCTTTAGGCGCAGATGCTGTGGTAAATGTTCGTTATGCATCATCCGCCGTTATGGCTGGAGCTGCTGAAGTTATGGCATACGGAACTGCAGTTAAATTTGTCTAAAAATATCAATTCAGGCGTTGTGTCTTAAACCACAGCGTCTCTTTTTTAATTAAGCTTAATTGACGATGCTAATAAGTAATGATATTATTAATGCCAAACTTAAAATTCAGTACCATATAGAGGCTTTTTTCATACAGTTTTTATATCTTCAGTCGCCATATCTTTTGGTATGTCTGCTCCTCTCCATTGCTCTAAAAAAAGCGCACCGCCATATTTGAAAGTAATTTCATACTTTCGGTCTAAATTAGCAACTAAGCCGTTTTAAATAAATTTATTTATTGATTAGGAGCAGAATATGAAAGTTATTTTCATTACAACGTTTATTGAAAGCATTGAGCTATTTCACTTGCCATATTTAAAGTATTTTAAGGATAATGGCTGGGAGGTTCACGTTGCTGCAAAAGGAACAAAGTCATTACCTTTTTGTGACAAGCAATATAATATTCCTTTTATTCGTATGCCATTTAATCTGCGTAACATAAAAGCTTATAAAGAATTAAAAATAATTATGAACAATGAGAAATTTGATATAGTACATTGCCATTCGCCGATTGGTGGTGCACTTGCAAAGCTTACGGCTGCTAAATATAGGAAATCAGGTACGAAGGTTATTTATACAGCACATGGTTTTCATTTCTATAAAGGAGCACCTTTAAAAAACCGTCTATTTTATTTCGTAGAGAAATTCTTTTCCTATTTTACAGATGCATTAATCACTATTAACCAAGAAGATTTTCAGATTGCAAAGTCTAAATTAAAAGCTAAAAAGATCTATTACGTTCCAGGCGTAGGTGTTAACAAAAAAAAGATTGAAGAAACAGTGTTTGATAAGTCTGAATTTAGAAAAAGTCTTGGATTGTCTGATGATGATATTATGCTATTATCCGTTGGAGAGCTAAACAAAAACAAAAACCATCGCATAGTAATTGAAGCAATGGCAAAGATAAAAAACAAAAAATTGCATTATTTTATTGCTGGCAAAGGTCAGCTAGAACCATATTTGATTGAACTTTCTTTTAAAAACGGTATAGTAAATAATGTTCATTTCCTAGGCTTTCGTAGTGATATATATGAACTATGTAAATCCGCCGATATCTTTTGTTTTCCGTCCTTAAGAGAGGGATTACCCTTATCGGTTATGGAAGCCATGAGTGCCTCCCTGCCATGCGTCTGTTCAAAAATCAGAGGTAACATTGATTTAATTAAAGATCCTGAAATGCTAGTTAATCCAAATGATGCGCAAGGATTTGCTCATATTATAAAAAAACTTTCAGATGATCCTATGCTTAGAAAAGAAAAAGGTCAGGAAAACAATGTATTCGTCAATAACTTTGATATTTCTAATGTATTAAAAATAATGCAAAATATTTATCTAGAGGTTCTAAGTATTTAGTATTCTTTCAACAAAAAAAGGAATTTTGGGGCGATCCCGATAATTCCTTTTCTTGCTCTATGTATAATTAAGACCTGATTATATTAACTATCTTATTAAAGCTTTGTTTTGTTCTTTTATAACTGTTTCGGTTTAAATCTAACCGAAACAAGCGCTCTGCGCCACTCGTTCCGCTTCGATACACTCGTGTGACGGACGCTAATTCAATTGATAATCATCTTAAACAAACAAGTTTGCTACAGTCGATTTTCAATTGAATTAGCTATATTAATCCAAACAATCAAATCATCAATAGTACTCCTGATACGGCAACGAAGATAGCTCTTTGAGCCATACCTCCTGCAATTTGCCCTCCTCTTATAGATGCTTCAATCTGAATGTAGACACCAATCATAGAAACCTTGTGCCTTGTCATATTATTCCTTCTATAAAAGTAATAACTATTCAAAGTTGCGTTTACTAAGCAATTATTTAGACATTAATTTATAAGCAGAAACACTATGTCTAAAGTTGTCTGACATTCCCGATAAGTCCTCTGCAGAGGCAGACACTTGCTTAGCCATATCTGAGTTTTCCTTTGAAATGTTGAAAACTCTATCCACATCTGAGTTCATAACCTTTATGCTTTCTTCCTGAGCCAAAGATTCAACAGCTACTTGACCTATAAGCTGGTTAATTTCACTAATATGATCTACTACCTTGCTTAGTGTTTGAGCTGTTTGATTAGCAATTCGAGTTCCTTCTTCAACCCTCACAACACTGCTGCTAATAAGTTCTGTTGTCTCCGAAGCGGCTTTTTGACTTCTACTTGCAAGATTTCTAACTTCCTCTGCAACTACCGCAAAACCTTTGCCGTGAACGCCTGCTCTTGCAGCTTCAACCGCAGCGTTTAGTGCTAGCAAATTCGTCTGAAAAGCAATATCGTCTATAACCTTAATAATATGTGAAATACTTTCAGAAGCTTCATTAATGCCTTTCATTGCGTTTAGCATAGCTTTCATTTCAGTATTACCCATAGCAGCTTCTTCCTTTGCTTCAAGCGCAAGCTTGTTAGCTTCAGAGGAATGGGTTGAATTATGTTTTGTCTGTTCTGTAATGTTTTGAATTATGTTTGAAATGTTGTCAATTGCTGTTTCTTGTTCAGTGGCTCTTTGAGAAAGGGACATGTTGAGTTCAGAAATTTGTAAAGCCCCTGAAGCAGTGTGTTCAGCAGTTTCGTTTATTTGAGCAAAAACTGAATTTAATGATTCAATAATATTATTTAAAGATGTTTTAATAGGAGCAAAATCCCCAATATAATCTCTATAGATTGAAACATCAAAGTTTTTGTTTGACATTTTGTCAAGTGTCTGTGAGATTTCACTTATATAACCCGAAAGGGAAGTAATAGTTGAATTAAGTGCTGTTTTCATTTTCATGAATTCACCGTTATAATTACCTTCTATTTTCTTGCTTAGATCACCATTTGATAATGACTCTAGTACTGATATTGTTTCCTCTACCGGTGTTATAACTCCTTCAAGAACCGTATTAAGTCCATAAACCAAATCCAACCAATTGTTATGATATTTTGATTCATCAATTCTTTCACTTAAGTTGCCTTCGTTTGCTCCTACAACTAGCTTTTTAACATCCTCAGAAACACTTTTTAAATTGTCTCTAAGTTTATCAACAGCAAGATTTAAAACAATTTTTTTACCATTATGCATAGTTATTTGAACATCAAAGTTTCCATCAGCAAAACCGTTTATACATGCAATAGTCTCTAAAATATCAGAAGTAAATCCATCAACAAGGGTATTAACACTAAGAACAAGGCTTCCATAACCACCACTAAACCTATCCTTATCAATCCTTGCTTCAACATCTCCGCCTATATGAATCTCATCTGACATTGTATTTATTTCGCTGATTAACTGTTTCAGGTTTTCAACAACAACATCCAGAGCATTTGCTAACACACTTATTTCATCCCTATGGTTTGAGCGTATATTTAAATCAAGATGCCCGTCAGCTATTTCTTTAGCAGCCGCAATTAACCTTTTAATAGGCTTATTAATACTGTTTGTTATTAAAACGACAAATATTATAGATAATATTAAAACTCCTATAGACATTGCAATGGAAATAAATAACATAGAGTTCATTTTATTAGTATTTACAGCGGATGCTGTATTTAACTTGTTTACAGAATCTTTATTTGCCATATCCATTGCCAAAACAATTTTATCATGTAATTCATTGCCTGTTGTTTCCATTAAGGTTCTTGCAGTTTGAATATCACCGCTTCTTATTAAATCTTCATAGTTTTTACAAAATTCAAAAAATTTGCCTATATTTGCTCCATTCTCTTCAAAAGCCTTTATTTCATCTTCCTCTGTAAGCAATGCACCGTATTTTTGTGCAATTTCACCAACCTTTGATTGCAATAATTTAATATTCCCAGAAATTTCTTCAACCTTTTTTAAATCATCAGAATAAATCATTAGTTTATCAAGTTCAAATTGAATATTAAACATATTAGTTGCTGCATCCATTGTTTCAATAAGCTTTTCATTGTTAGTCTCTATACCTAGTGAATAGTTTTGGTCTGAATTGTATAAATTAACAATTCCCACAAGATTCATCAAAATTGATACTATAACAAGAACAAAAAAAGAAACCCTAAGTTTTGTACTAATTTTAACATGTTCTAAATTCATTATGGCGCTGATTCCAGCTTCCCCCCTTTTACTTTGTTTCATTGTAAATTCTATCATATCAAAAGTGAATTAGCAATTTAAAAACCCTCCGAATCTAAAATTTTTATCTTAAATCCGGAAGGTTTTTTGGAATCATCTATATAATTTATCTTAAATTTATTTATTTTTTACAGCTTTTATAGCATCTGCTTGAGTTTGTGTTATTACACCATTATCAACCATGTCACTTAATATATCAAGTTTTACTTTAACTTTTTTACTTTCAAAATACTCTTTTCTTTCTTCTTCTGTCATTGCCTTAACTTTTTCCATGTCTGCTTTCATTTCTTCGTGTTTTTTCTGCATGTATTCTGTCATTTTATCAGCCGTTGCTTGGTCTATTACTTTGCTTTCAACTAGTTTTGTTAAGTCCATTTCTACTTTAAAAAACTTCATATCACCTTTTTGCATATGAGCAGGCATTGCCTCCTTAATCTTATCAGCTTGCGTTTGTGTAATTATTCCACTTTTAACCATATCACTAATCGGATCAATTCTTTCTTCGTCTTTTTTACTTTCCATGTATGCTTTTCTTTCTTCTTCAGTCATTGCCTTTACTTTGTCCATTTCAGCTTTCATTTCTTCTTGTTTTTTCTGCATGTATTCTGTCATTTTATCAGCCGTTGCTTGGTCTATTACTT
>CAZTAY010000059.1:0-3508 GCA_964611655.1 uncultured Eubacteriales bacterium | reverse complement strand
TGTCCTCAACAAGCTTTGTAAAGTCCATTTTAAATTTTATTGCTCTCTCGCCCTTCACCACTCCATCTCCAAAGCTAAAAAGCACCTTTTCAGCACCTATAGTCGTTACAATACCAGAATTAGAATCCAATGTTGTCTGAACTTCAGACGCCAATACATTTAAAGCACCTGCTGAAGATAAAACACATATTGAAAGCCCTGCAATAAAACTTCTTTTCAAACCTTTTTTCATTTTAAACATCTCCTTTTAATTGCTATTATTAACTTCAACAATATTATGTTAAACCATTTCTTTGAAAAATATAAGACAGACAGGTGAAAACTAAGTGAATTTAAATTTTTTGATTCGCGACTTGCTTTTTATGTATATTGACATAAATTTAATAATAATATATATTACAAATTGTAATAGTCATAAAAATGTTATAAAATAAGGAGGATTTAAATGACAAAGAAAAAATTAAGAATATCTGTGTGCTTAACTTAATGAAGAAATACATACTAATTTTTTCAGGATTTGTTGCGTTAGGTTTAGGTGCAATAGGAATCTTCTTACCTATTATGCCTACTACACCATTTGTTTTACTTGCTGCAGCTTGTTTTGGAAGTAGTAGTCCTGCCCTTCATGTAAAGCTTAAAAATTCAAAGTATTTCGGTGAATTCATTCAAAATTATAATGAAAAGACAGGCGTTAAAAAGTCAGTAAAAATAAAGGCTATTACTTTTCTCTGGTTTATGCTTATAATTTCAGCAATAATGTCACTCAAACCTCTGGTTATCACAATTTTAGCTATAGTTGGAATTGGCGTTACTATACATATCTTAGCAATAAAAACAAAAAAAGAATAAAAACAGGGAGTTACAAATAAAAAGTAACTCCCTGCCCTTTAACTAACTACATATCTATTTTAATCTGCTTTAAATCCCATATTTCTTTTGCATACTGTCTTATCGTTCTGTCGCTTGAGAATTTACCGGCGGATAAAGTATTTCTTATCGCCATTTTAGACCATCTTTCTTTATCAGTAAAGGCTTCGGCAGCATCAACTTGGGCTTTTCTATATGCCTCAAAATCCTGCAGGATAAAATATTCATCTGCTCTGCTTCCATTATAACCATTAAGAAGTGATTCATAAAGTTCTCTGAACAATTCTGGGTTCTCTGGGGTAATTGTACCGTTTATTAGCTGTGTAAGAACATTTCTTACATTTGAATCAATATTATAAATATGCCAAGGATTATAGTTTCCAGATTCAGCAAGTTTGCTTATGCCCTCAGCAGATTCACCGAATATAAAAATATTTTCGTCTCCCACTTCTTCATGGATTTCAACATTTGCACCGTCATAAGTTCCTATAGTAACAGCGCCGTTTAACATAAACTTCATGTTACCCGTTCCGGATGCTTCCTTACCCGCTGTTGAAATTTGTTCTGAAAGATCGGCAGCAGGGATTAGCTTTTCAGCCAGAGAAACCCTATAGTTTTCCATAAACAGCACTTTAAGCATTTTGTTTACTGATGCATCGTTATTTACCATATCAGCAACAGAATTTATTAATTTAATAATTAGCTTTGCTCTATGATAACTTGCCGACGCTTTTGCTGCAAAAATAAATGTTCTTGGTGGCGTAACAAATGTTGGATCTGTCTTAATCTTATTATAAAGATGTAGAACATGAAGTATATTCATTAACTGTCTCTTATACTCATGTAAACGTTTAATTTGAATATCAAAAAGTGAATCAGGGTCAACGTCAACGCCCATTAGATTTTTAATATAATTAGAAAGTTTAACTTTATTATTCCGCTTAATTTTCATATATTCCGAACGAAAAGCGCTATCATTTACATATTGTTCCAATTTTCTTAACTCATCAAGGTTAATAACCCAACCGTCGCCTATGCTTTTTGTTATTAAATTTGCAAGCTCAGGGTTTGCATGATAAAGCCATCTTCTTTGGGTGATTCCGTTGGTCTTGTTATTGAACTTTTCAGGATAAATTTCATAAAAATCTTTAAGTTCATGAGCCTTCAAAATTTCAGTATGAAGTGCTGCAACTCCATTTACCGAATGAGACCCTACAATAGCCATATGAGCCATCCTAACTTGACCGTCAGCAATTATCGCCATTTTTCTAATTTTTTCATGATCGTTTCCGAATCTGTCAATAAGATTAATACAGAATCTTCTGTTAATCTCTTCCACAATCATATGAATTCTAGGCAAAAGTCTGCTAAATAATTCAACAGGCCATTTTTCAAGAGCTTCCGACATTATTGTATGGTTAGTATACGCACATGTCTTTCTTGTAATTTCCCAAGCTTCATCCCACTCTATAGAATTTTCATCCATTAAAATACGCATTAATTCAGCAATTGCCACTGTTGGATGTGTGTCATTTAATTGGAACTGAACCAATTCAGGAAACTTGGCGAAATCCTCACCATGCATTTTTTTGTATCTTTGAACAACTCTTTGAACAGAAGCTGATATAAAGAAATACTGTTGTTTTAACCTAAGTTCTTTTCCCGAATAATGTTCATCAGCAGGGTATAAGACCTCTGAAATTGTGTTTGCCAGGTTCTGTTCTTCTGAAGCTTTTTGGTAATTTCCTTCATTAAAAGATTTTAAGTCAAAAGTGTTTTTAGCTTGTGCATCCCATAAACGCAGGGTGTTAACTGTGTTATTGTTATAGCCTAATACTGGATAGTCATAAGGAACTGCAATTACTGATTGGTAGTTTTCATGTATAAACGTAACTCTACCTGATTCAGACATTGTTGCCCTAACCGTTCCTCCAAACTTCACCTCAGTTGCATATTCTTTCCTTTTTACTCCCCAAATATCTCCGTGCTCAAGCCAAGCATCCGGTTTTTCAACTTGATAACCGTTTTCAATTTTTTGCTCAAATATACCGTAATGATATCGAATACCACAGCCATACGCAGGATATCCAAGAGTTGCCAATGAATCCAAGAAACAAGCCGCAAGCCTTCCTAAACCACCATTTCCAAGTCCAGGATCTGCTTCTGATTCTTCAATGGAATTATAATCAATGCCTAATTCGTTAAATACTTCCATGAATTCTTCATACATAGACAGATTGAGAATATTGTTTCCTAAAAATCTTCCAGTTAAAAACTCCATGGACAAATAATAAACAACTTTCACGTCTTGTTTGTCATATGCCTCGTGGGTTGCAATCCACTTATCTGTAATTAAATCCCTGATAGTAAATGCAACGGCATGATATATTTCTTCAATATCTGCCTTTTCAATGTTCTTTCTTGAAAGAGTTTTTACATTTTCAATAATCTTATCTTTCAGTTCTTGCTTGGTAAGACCCATAAAACTCATAGAAACAGCTCCCTTCACTTTTTCGCAATTTGCGCTTAATCCTGAAGTTAAAATTTTTAATTATTATTGCTTTTCTTGATGATATTATAGAAATCTTTTCAAACTGAAATTGCTTATGTCCTTTAGTGTAATACAACTATAGCATAACCA
>CAZTAY010000058.1:0-16118 GCA_964611655.1 uncultured Eubacteriales bacterium | reverse complement strand
CACTACAACGCATTTTAACAACACTACAATCCATTTTGAAATTACAATCAAACGAAATCGATTAAAACCGAAAATTCGACTTGATACTTCTACGAATCTAACGCCTGCGCAAAATTGCGCTGTTAGATGAATTAGTTTGCATTGCTGACAATGATAGCACAAACCTATGGGATACTTGGATTCATATGGCGCAATGATATAATTAATAATTATTAGAATATGCGCTAGCTAGTCTTATTAAATTAATAAGCATATATTGCTAAATATTTTCAGCTTGTCGCAACTTTGTCGTCAGGCTGAAATCATGATATAATTAAACCAAGATAAAGATAGTTTATAAAAAGTCCTATGGATATGGATAAAACAAGCTAGTTTAATAAGCATCTTATACTTTTGATGAAGCCTAAATTGAATTTACTAAGTAAGAATATATTAGACAAAGGATGAAAGTAATGAAAAAAATTTTTATACTTTTATTAATAGTAATATTATTAATTATAATTGGAGGGTATTATTGGTATTTAAAAAACTTCCCATTAGCTCCTCCAATCGAATTACCGCAAATAAACAATATAGAAAAAGTAGAAATTTATAATGGTATTGATACTTTTATTATTACTAATGAAGAAAGTATAATAGAATTTGTGGAATACTTTAATAACGCCAAACCAACTCGAATAATGTCAGTTAATGAAACTCCCAATAAAAAGACGTATTTTGAAGTTCAATTCAAAAGTACAAACGGCAAGGATTACAAAAGCTATGTTTATAATGAAAACAACAAATGGCTTCTTGAACAATCCTACCACGGTGTATATATCGTTGACGAAGGAATCAAAGAATTTCTGCTATCATTCTCTAGTAAATAAAATCATTCAAACAGAGATAAGCTTTATATCACCATCAGGTTCATATAAGACTATTTTTTTAATCTGTAAAACATTCTAAGTTTTATAGGCGAGAACTAGACTACCTATAATAGGATAAATAAAACTTTATGGACAGAAAAGTATCCAAATGGAAGTATTAAGGAGTGGAAGAAGCGGTAATCAGGCATCCGGAATGGTATATCGTTGTTTCAGAATGAAAACACCACTCGTATGCTTTTTATATGTCATTTAACGTAGCAGCGACTCAACTCTATTTTATTACCTTGTATCATATGTTCGCTCATTTCGACTTCGAGATTCATTTCATTCACTTTAATTGGTAAAAAAGTAAGGGCTTATACGTTTGATAGAAATAGTAATTTTTTTGCAGTATTGGCATTTCTAATTGTTACCATGCTGTTCACGGTAGAACTGGCAATTTTATACCATCTTGTTTTTGATAAAGTTGGTCTTGCAGCAGACCAGAAAATAACATTTTTATATCGGCCAACCTGCTCATATTCTGGTTTTGCTTCTCCAACTGCCTCAAATATTTCCTAAACAGTAACCGGTTCAATTAGAAAAATAGCCTGATGGATCGCATTCTTATCTACATCCCACCAACCGGGTGCATTAACTAAGGCTTCCGATAATTCTTTTGCTGATATGATTGCCACAGGAATATTCAACATAAATCTTTCTTCAATAATAATCCTACAAAGATTGATTAGTTCGTTTTTATCTCTTATATTGCTTGTGAAAAGGACATTTCCGCTGTTGATATAGGTGCTAACATCTAAAAAGCCCACATCTTCAAATGCTGCCTTTAATAAGGGCATTGATACTTTGTTTCTACCGCTAATATTTATGCCACGCAAAAGGGCAATAAATTTTTCCAATCCACAACATCTCCATTAACATAAATACCCTCTGCAACAACATCTGCCAAGGGATTATATTTCTTTTGCTTATTTCATAGTCAAGCTCTCAATTCGGCGAGCTTATATATTTAATCATACTAAAAATCAACAAGAAAATTATTAATTACTATTTTAAAAGTAGTTATTTTATGGCAAAGACTAAACCGATCAAAACCCACAACACCGTTATGAACATCAAAATCCCCAATAAAACTTCAAGTCTTTCCATCCTAATAAAAAATGCCATTGACCGCACAAAGATTAAGGCAAAGCCGGAAGAATCTAAATTAACTATTCGATAAATTCGACAGCAAGGATGTAGCGTCGCTACGTTCTCTTCCTCGACAAATTCTGACAATTTGACCCGAAGTTACTATATCCGTATCTTCCGCACTCATCGATACATTGTGTGAGCATAGCGCATGGTGAACAGTGTAAGGCTCTTATCACGCCAATCAAAAACGGCTTTAATTCGGCTGGATTGAGGCACCATGTAGCGATTACGGTTCATAAAGCACTCCTTGCTGTATTTCTCCTGGCGTAGGTTTTTTTGATGTCGCTGCCAAGTTTAGCAAAGATTTTGTTGAAACTAAAGCCGATGGACACGGTTAAGCCTAACTCTAAATAGACTCGGCGGCGAATTTCCTCGACGATGAAGAATATTATAATCAGAACCAATGAATAGATGATGTCGTTGGGGATTCTTTTGCTTTAACACTGAAATTAAGATCCCAAGTTCTATCTAAACTTGAGAACGACCAATTGCTAAAGCATGTAAGCGTTCTGATGTTGACCGATATGCGGCCGGGAAACGCTAATTGAGCTAAAATGGCGGGATGTTGTTTTTCAAGCCGAGAAATTGATTTTGATGATTGCGGAAATGTAATCGGCGAAGGCAAGTCATATCCAACACAAATACTGTACTTAGCGTCCGTTAGTTTAAAGTAGCTGACACAGTTGTGGAATGTCTTAAAGATTGGATTGCTTTCAAAAGGAACGAGAAATCAAAACAGGCATCGACTATACATTACCGGGTTGTCATGTATTTTGCCATAAGAATGGGGAGATGTGAAGTTATAGCGGTTCAAGGAGTATGTTAAAGTGCTTTATGGCAAAGAACGGCTTGAAAGGCATAACACATCCCTATATTCTTTCAAGCATACATTCGCCACCATGCTTCTGAAGAAAGTTAAACCCCAAAAACCGTATTGGAACTTATGGGTCATTCAAAGGTTGTTACGACACATTCGATTTATAGCCAAGACATATCAAAGTCTATATACAATGATACTGCAAAAAACCTTGATCGGGCGTTTGATAAATTCTTACCACAAAAAAACAGACTCCTCTGTGAAAGAATCGTCTGTTCCAGTGCCTCTAAAATTGACAGTAGTATTGACAGTACCATAGTCAATTTTGAGGGCAAAACCAAGCTGCTAACGGGATTCGAACCCGTGAACCTCTTCCTTACCAAGGAAGCGCTCTACCTACTGAGCTATAGCAGCATAACAGAAATTTAAAGACCTGAGGAAAATAATAGCATATTTTTAAATATGCGTCAAGAATTTTATCTTTGTTATAGATCTTTTATACAGTACAAAACAACTATTCTATCTTTGGAATAGCCGGATTAGTTTGTGAATCAAACTTCATCCGGCTATAATTTTTATCATTAGTATATATTAAATCATTGTGGCATTAGTTTATCCGAATCCTCAATATCCGTTAAATTTCCTTGATCAGGAACATCATACAAATTTGTTACTGAATCAATTGATTCGTCGTCATCGGGTAATCCAGGAATTAATCCTGTACAATCATTAGCTGAAACAACAGAGCTTCTATTATATGCCATATCTAAATCCTTGAATTTATTATTTTTATTTTCTTTCAAGATTACACATCCTTCAAATAAACTTTGTATTAATTTTAACGAAAGTTAGATTTTATATATTAGTAAATTTCAGGGTAAAAATAAATTTTTATTGTTGACAAAAAACTTGATTTAGTAATATAATAAAACATATGAACAATTATTCATGTGAAAGGGTGAATATTTTGAGTGAAAAAAATGAAGAAACATGCGTGCACGTTTGTCCAGAAGAGGATTCTTTAATAAATAAAAATACTCATATGCCTCATGAAGAACTACTTTATGATTTGGCTGAACTATTTAAGGTGTTTGGAGACACAACCAGAATTAAAATCTTGTATGTATTATTTCAATCAGAAAAATGCGTTTGTGACATAGCAAATTTATTAAATATGAGCCAGTCTGCTATATCACATCAACTAAGGGTTTTAAAAGCTAATCGCCTTGTGAAATATAGACGTGAAGGAAAAGCAGTTTATTACTCGTTATCAGATGGACATATCCAAGCAATTCTTAATCAAGGACTAGAGCACATAGAAGAATAGGAGGATAAAATGAGACTAATATATAAACTTAATGGCTTGGACTGTGTAAATTGTGCTAATAAAATAGAAAAATCAATTTCCAAGATTAAGGGAATTGAAAATGTAACTGTAAACTTTTTGACTACAAAATTATCATTTGATTTATCTGATGATGATATTCATAATATTTTTCCGGAAGTTTCTAAAATAGTGAAAAAAATTGATTCAAACATCATTATAAAGGAAGCGTAAAAAATGAAGAATTTTAGACTAATTAAAATACTAATAGGTGGATTGCTTTTTTCAATAGGAAATTTTACATATGATAATAGCTTGCTTACAATTTCAATTTTTCTAACAGCATATGTTATAGTCGGTGGTGATGTATTAATAAAAGCAATAGGCAATATTTTATCTGGAGAGGTTTTTGATGAAAATTTTTTGATGGGACTGGCTACTATTGTTGCAATAATTATTGGTGAGTACCCAGAAGCGGTTGCGGTAATGCTGTTTTATCAAGTGGGAGAGCTGCTACAAAGTTATGCTGTTAATAAATCAAGAAAATCTATTTCAGATTTAATGGACATTCGCCCTGACTATGCAAATGTAAAACGCGGAGACACTGTGGAAACCGTATCTCCAGATGATGTTAAAATAGGGGAGCATATCATAGTTAAACCTGGTGAAAAAATACCTATTGATGGGTGTATTGTAAACGGCAATGCCGTACTTGATACCGTTGCACTTACTGGAGAATCTATACCTCGCGAAGTATTTAAAGGGGAAGAAGTTTTAAGTGGCTGTATTAATTTAAATGGTTTGTTGACTGTTGAGGTGACCAAGGAATTTTCTGAGTCAACAGTATCAAAGATTCTTGAATTAGTTGAAAATGCAAGCTCAAAGAAATCAAACTCAGAAAATTTTATTACTAAATTTGCAAGATACTATACCCCTACTGTTGTTGTATTGGCCATTCTGCTTGCAGTATTACCACCTTTCTTGATTAGTGGTGAAAGCTACAATGATTGGATTTACAGAGCCTTGACATTTCTCGTCATATCATGCCCTTGTGCCCTTGTAATATCCATTCCCCTAAGCTTCTTTGGAGGTATCGGAGGAGCATCAAGAAGTGGTGTACTAATTAAAGGCAGCAACTATCTTGAAGCTCTTTCAAAAACTGAAATTATGGTATTTGACAAAACCGGTACCCTAACAAAAGGAATTTTTGAGATCAATGAAATTAAGTCTGTTTCTCTGTCTGATAATGATATAATAGAAATTGCTGCAATTGCCGAAAGTTATTCAAGCCATCCAATATCCCTTACACTTAAAAAGGCTTATGGAAAAGAAATAGATAATTCAAGGCTAAAAGATATTAACGAAAAAGCTGGATATGGTGTGGTAGCAATGGTTGATGGAAAGAGAGTATCCGTAGGAAATGATAAATTAATGAAAGAACTGGAGATAGAGTATGAGAATGTGGAAAAAACAGGTACAGTTGTTTATTTGGCAATTGACGGCAAATATGAAGGATACATCCTTATTGCAGACGAATTAAAGAATGACTCAAAAAACACTATTAAAGAATTAAAAAAATTGGGGATCATTAAGAATGTAATGCTTACAGGCGATAAAAAGTCAGTGGGGGATAAAGTTGCTAGTGAACTTGCCATGGATGAGGTATACTCTGAATTATTACCATCTGATAAAGTTACGTGGCTTGAAAAACTACAAAACGAAAAATCATCCAAGGGAAAGCTTGTTTTTGTTGGTGACGGCATAAATGATGCACCGGTTCTTGCAATGGCGGATATAGGAATTGCAATGGGAGGCCTTGGTTCCGATGCTGCCATAGAAGCCGCTGATATTGTAATAATGAACGACGAACCTTCAAAGCTCTGTACAGCAATTAGGATTTCAAAGAAAACCCTTCAAATTGTAAAACAAAATATATTTCTTGCGTTGATAGTTAAATGCCTTGTTCTTGCACTTGGAGCAGGGGGCGTTGCAACTATGTGGGAAGCTGTATTTGCTGATGTAGGTGTTACAGTTCTAGCAATTTTTAACTCAATGCGTGTATTAAAGTATAGGAGCAATATTGATGTATCTTAATATACCATAAAAAAATATATAGGTGAAATAAATGGAGAAATTTTTAAAAGAACATAAATACATTGATTTTTCAGATCCAATTATTAAACAAAAGGCAAATGAGCTGTTTAACATGGTTGACTCAGACACAAACAAAGCAAGGATAGCTTTTGAATTTGTTAGAGACGAAATACCACATTCCTTTGACATAGATGCAAAGGTTATTACGGCAAAGGCTTCCGATGTTTTAAAATACAAGACAGGTATTTGCCATGCAAAATCAAACTTACTGGCTGCTCTTTTAAGATCCCAAAACATTCCTACTGGTTTTTGTTTTCAACATTTGTTATTATCAGAAGATATTCCGGATACATATTGTGTACATTGTTTCAATGCAATATATGTTGAAGGTCATTGGATTAAGGTTGATGCAAGAGGAAATACCAATGGGAAAAATGCACAGTTTTCTTTGGACCAACCAATTCTTGCGTTTACAAACCGCAAAGAATATAATGAATATTTCTGGAGTGGGATTTATTCAGAGCCTCATTTGAAAACTATGAAGTTGCTGGATGAGTCAAAATCATTAGAAGATTTAATAAATAATTTTCCTGACTCACTATAGAATTGTTTTAGTAAAAAAAAAGAAAGGTAATTGTGTGAAACGTCAATTACCTTTCTTTCTATATTAATAATATCACATAGAAATAAAAACAACAAGACTGTTTTTTGGAAATGATTAATGGTAGACTTTATTAACTTTTATTACAATGAAAGGTGATTTTCTTAATGGAAAACAATCAACCAGAATTTGAAATTGAAAATAATAGGTTAAAGCAAACCATTGCATTAGGGACAAGTCAATTAAATCAAGCAAGGGCGGCTAATGAAAATAACAAGACTGCAATTATTGAATCGAAACGTGAAATGAGGGAAAACACAGCTCACTCTGTTTCAGGTATTGGATCTTCCGATGGTTTTGAAAATCTTGTTGCTTTAAGTCAGTATGTAAATCCCGTAATGAGCAAAATTGCTGACTATGAAGCAACCGAAAACAAGATAGCACTATTGGAAATGCTAATTAAATCTCCTTATTTTGCTCGAATTGACTTTAAATTTGATGATGAAGAGGATGTTGAAAAAATCTATATAGGCCGTTCATCCTTAATGGAAGAGGATTCATACGATATGTATGTTTATGACTGGAGATCCCCTATAGCAAGTGTCTTTTACCGATTTGTAACAGGTAAGGCATATTATGATGCTCCTAATGGAAGGATTACAGGAGAAGTTAGTTTAAAACGCCAGTACGAAATTAAAAACGGAGTTTTGGAATATTTTTTTGATGCAGATGTCCAGATTGTTGACGAATTTTTACGGAAACTGCTATCACAAAATACTTCCTCAAAAATGAAAACAATAGTTGAGACTATTCAAAAAGAACAAGATATTGTTATCAGAGATATGGAAAACGATTTAATGATGGTTCAAGGAGTGGCAGGAAGCGGAAAAACATCAATAGCACTTCATAGAGTTGCCTATCTTATGTATCAAGGTCTATCAACTAGACTATCTTCTAATAATATAATTATTATTTCACCTAATTCTTTGTTTGAGCAGTACATTTCAAATGTATTGCCTGAATTGGGAGAAGAAAATGCAGCATCAGTAGTACTTGAAGACTTACTGGCTAAAATACTTAATAACAAACAAATACAATCAAGAAATCAATATTTAGAGAAACTAATTACAAGTTCCTTGTATGGTGATATTTTAAAAAGCAGTATAGATTTTAAGACTTCACATGAATTTTTAGAAATTTTAGATAGATTTATTAATGATCTGCCACACAAGTGGATTGAATTTGAAGATGTTTATTTTGATGGAAAATGTATAATAAAAAAAGAACTGCTGAAAGATAAAATTCTAACTGGAAGAAAAGTAACGCCTTTAGGAGTCAAACTCAAGCAACTGGAAGAATTTATAATGGAGATTGTTAAAGAGTATCAGAAAAAGAATGCTAATAGAATGGACTATTTTAATGTTAAAATGGAGATACAAAAATTTACGAAACTTAGTGTACTAGACCTTTATAAAGAGCTTTTTAATAACAAAGAGTATTTTTATACTTTAGGCAAAGATTTAGAACTACCGAATTCCATAGATGATATTTTAAGTTTTACTCAAGAAAATTTAATTAACGACCTTTTATATTATGACGATGCGTCTGCTCTTGCTTACATGAAGCTAAGATTAAATAGAATCAATACTTATAACAGTATTAAACAGGTGGTAATCGATGAAGCACAAGATTATTATCCTATTCATTACGAAATATTCAATCTACTATTTCCAAATTCTAAGTTTACAATTTTAGGTGACATAAATCAAACTCTTGAAAAAGAAGAAGATTTATCATTATATGAAAGAATAAACACAATTCTAAACAAGAAAAAATCTTCTTTAGTTACTATGGACAAAAGTTTTCGATGTACCAACGAAATCTTAAATTATAGTTCCAAATTCATATCCCACAACATTGAAATAAAGAGTTTTAACAGAGATGGTTTTGAACCTAAAGTTTTCATAGCTAAAGACCAACAAACCTATAGCAACATGATTATTTCAGAGATTAATTTTTGTTTGGATGAGGGATATAAGACCATTGGATTGATTTGTAAAACAGAAAAAAATGCAGTTAAGTTGTTTGAGTATTTAAAAGACAGAATAAATGTTCAGTTAGTGAAGAATGGCAGTGTGGTGGATTTGCAGGGCATATTTATTATTCCTGTTTATATGTCAAAAGGACTTGAATTTGATGCAGTGTTAATTTGTGACGGTGAAAAGGATAATTATCATAGCAAAGAAGACAAAAAGTTATTGTATATTGCATGTACAAGGGCTTTGCATAGGCTTAATTTGTACTGTAACGGAGAAGCAAGTATGTTATTATAACTTAACTTGAGTAAAGGGGAGTTAGCAAACGTAGAGCTCACATTAATAAGTTCATTACAGTTTAGAATTTTTTAATTGAATAAAGGCATACTAAATAAATTGAAAAGTTTATTGAAAGGAGTAACAGTTGCCTTTAGGATAACTGTAAGTAAATTAAATGAAGAAAATTATTTTTTTAGTATCGGTTTTATTTATTTGCTTTTTCTCTTTTAGCATATTACAAGTTACAATGAACATTAACGGTAAGCCTTCAGATGGCTTGGATAATAACCCAAATGATATAACAGTGGTAAATAACATTACTAATCCTAATAGTTTTTATCGTGATGTTAATTCAATTGATTACAGTAGTCTAAAATTTACGACTTGGGACGTTAAGACTGCTTCTAAGCAAGTAAAAAACCGTAAAGCAAAGCCTTACACTATTATGGTTTACATGAACGGTTCGGATTTAGAAAGCGAAAATGGATCTGCCACAGATGATTTAATTGAGATGTTAGAATCAGGGTTAGATTCGAAAAATGCAAATCTTGTATTGTTTACTGGTGGAGCAAATCGCTGGCAAAACGATATTGTACCGGAAAATGAATGTGTAATTTGGGAAATTGAAGATGGAAATTTAAACAGGATTACAGGCGTAGGTCTTGTTAATATGGGGGATCCAGGAACTTTGTCAAGTTTTATTGATTTTTCTATAACAAATTTCCCAGCAGATAAATATGGGCTTATATTATGGGACCATGGTGGTGGATCAATTGCAGGATATGGAAAAGACGAAAAGTATAATGACAGTAATCTGATGTTATTGGCTATGAATTATGCTTTTGAAAAATCCCTCTTATCAAAAGACAAACTTGAGTTTTTAGGTTTTGATTCATGCATGATGGCAACTGTTGAAATGGCGGTTATTGCTTCTAATTATGCGAAATATTTAATTGCTTCTGAAGAAACTGAACCTGACCAGGGCTGGGATTATAGTTTTCTGGCAGAGTTAAACAATAATCCAAAAATGGATGGGGTTGACTTTGGCAAAACAATAACTGATTATTTTATAAAATTTTATGGTGAAGATCCAATTGAAGATCTAACACTGTCTGTCACTGATCTATCCAAGGTTGACCGTGTAATGGGGGAAATGGGCAAGCTGATGAACGAATGTTCTAATGTATTGATAGATAATAATTTTTCAAATTTCAGGACTTTAGCAAAAAAAAGATATGGAACTAAAACATTTGGAGCTAGTAGCCCTATTAATACAGAAAGTGATATGGTTGATATAGGTGACATGGCTAACAAGTTAAGTGATCTATTCCCCGTTGAAACAGAGAATTTGAAAGAGGCACTGGATGAAGCAGTTGTTTATAATAGGTTTAATTTAGGAGTCGATTTAAGCGGACTTAGCACCTATTATATTTTTAGGGGAAAAGAAGATGCAGAACAATCCCTTAAGGTATACCAATCTTTAAACATGGATAAAAACTATACTGATTATCTATTAAAGTTCTATAAGTTTTTAATGGATGATTCAAAAAATACCAAGAGTAGACAAAATAACAAGAATTTTAATTTAGACAATGTTTTAAGGGTAGACCTAACAATGTGGGAACCTGTTAAAAGTAGCGCTAATCAATTCATAATGACAGGAATCCAATATGATGTTGATGCTAATACGGATGAAAATGAAATTAAAGGTTATATCAACCTGTGGCCACAGATATATGGGCATAATATTTGTTTATATAAATTAAGCAGTACACCACAACACACTTTCTATGCTGTTCCAAGTAATTTAAACGGCAAAGACTGTGATTTGATTATTGTGGCTAGTAAAGAATATCCTAATGGTTTAATATTAGGTACTAGACAAGAAGAAGATTTTATAATACAAAAAGGTTTCGATAAAATTCAACTTGGAGACAAAATATCTTTTTACTATGTTATAAAAGAATTTGGAGACAATGATGAGAAAAATATAAATTGGCACAAAGGCAATGAATTTACCGTGGATAACAACTTTGGCATACAATGGGCTCCTGTAAGTAATACAAATTACGGATTGATGATAACTGATGTTCAGAATAAAGAGCAGTTAACTTATTTAAATACAGATATAAATGAATTGTTTAATGTATTTTATAACTCAAACTAAAAAAGAGAGGAAATAACACTCTCGTTTCTAGATGTGGACAAAAGATTTGAAAACTTTTCTTGTGGATGTTACCAAAGCATTTAAAAGTTTTTATCTTAGAAATGCCGCAAATGCGGCATTTCTGTTTGAATTATTTGTATCTTTCCTACAAGAGAAGTTGGGGCATGGGCAAAGTTTAGAAACTTATATTAGTTGTAACAGTCAAAAACGAGAGGAAATAAAACTCTCGTTTTTTTTTTTAAAATTATAAAAGTTTATTAATTTCATCTGATAGTAATATTTCCTTTTCTCGAACTGACAAATATTGGTTTGTTTTCTCAATTGCAATTGCCGGCATCCAGCTTTTCTTTCTATTATAATAATAATTAGATAAACTGAAAAACTTTTCTGGGAAAAGAAACTGTGCATATATTGTCATAAGATCGACTTTGTTAAGTGGATTTATTTTTAAATATGAACTCAATAGCTCTAAGGCTTCATTAACATGAAAGTTTTCTCTTTTTATATACTTACGCAACAGCATATATATATCAGAAGTAACGTTTCCTTGGGAGCAGTTTTCGAAATTAACATAGTATACTTCTTTATCATTTTTTATTTTAAAGTTATATTCCCTTATGCTGTTGTATAAAATCCCTTTGGTATGCTCTGAATCATAAAGTGATTTTATTATTTCAATTGATTTATCCGCATAATCTTTCATTACTTTATAGTTTTTAATAATTATAATATCAAGTTCATTATAAACGCTTCTGTTCTTAAGCCATTTTCTAATTTGAGCCATATCTTTTATTTTTTTTTCGTAATGTTTTAATGTATAAGGTGCTTCTGGAACAAAGTTATTCTTGCTTGTAAACGTAAACTCTTTTGAACTTTTATGTAATTCAGCAAGGGAATCTGCAATAAAAAAATTATGTTGTTTTTCGTTAAGATTGACGTTTTTCTCATCTATATAAGTGGAAGCAGTATATGTTTCGCCGTTTATTATGCAATATGGCTTATTATCGGAAGTCAATAAATATTTTTCAGTATTCTTAAAGTTCTTTTCCCTTAGAAAATCTGTTGCTTCATATATAAATGAAATATTTTCTAATGCCCTGTTAGTTTTTTTTATTTGTATAAAGCCTTTATTTGTATTGAATATCATAGAAGATCGAAATTTTATAAAGTCATTAAAGGACAAATTGAATTTTTCTAAAATTTGTAGAGTCGTTTTATCCATATCATAGCCTCCGGCCTTAGTCTGAACCTTAGAACCTGAATTAAATAATGTCACCCGAATTCGAAATAGCATACTGAAACAAACAAGCAGATAAGTAATTAATGATGGAATAATTGCTTTCAAAGGTGGGTAATGCTTATTTAACACGGGTTTGTATTTCCAATTATTTAAACTATCAATTAAAAGTCATAATGCTATATGTAATAATATGAAACAAGTGTAAAAATTATGAAAATTGAAACTATATTAAAGGCTAAATAAAATTTTATAAAAAATAACGAAAAAAGCTTGCGTTTTTGAAAAAAAGCTATTACAATGGTTAAAAGTGGTTATAAGTGGTTTGGATTGGTTTTAATATGTTAATGTTTGGCTGAGCTGTTTTAATCGGCTAAGTTTTGGAGAATAGTATGCTACTCCTCATCATACTGTTCTCCCATATCTTCTACCCCGTTTAAAATAAACGGGGTGTTTTGTTTGGAAGTGACCACTATGTTTATTGGAGAGTATCAACACACAATCGACAAAAAAGGCAGAATAATTGTACCTGCAAAATTCAGGGATAGCTTGGGCGATGTATTTATCGTTACAAAGGGTTTGGATGGTTGTTTATTTGCTTATAATACTAGCGATTGGGCTAAATTCGAAAAGAAAATTACTGAACTTCCAGTAACAAGTGCCGATAGTAGAAAATTTTCAAGGTACTTTTTTTCTGGTGCATGTGAGTGTGAGCTTGACAGTATGGGTAGGGTAGTGCTTCCTGCAAACCTAAGGGAACATGCAAACCTATCTAAGAACATAGTTTCCATTGGTGTTTCAAACAGAGTTGAGATTTGGGATAAAGAAAGATGGGACGTATATAATGGAGAAGAAAATTTTGTTGATGATGAGTTAGCGGCGAAAATGGCTGAGTTGGGAGTGTGATCAATCTGGATTTTAAACATGTCACAGTTTTGGCAAATGAAGCTGTTGATTCTTTAAATATAAAACCTTCAGGCACTTATGTTGATGCAACGCTTGGTGGCGGAGGACATAGCAATATAATACTTGATAGACTAAATGACAATGGATTATTAATAGCAGTTGACAGAGATAAGGATGCAATAGATTTTTGTGCGGAAAGATTTGGTGCGCGAAAAAATATTGTATTTATTCATGACAACTACTTCCATTTAAAGGATAATTTAAGTAAAAAAGGAATTTTTGGACTGGATGGAGTCCTGTTAGACTTGGGTGTTTCATCATATCAACTTGATGAACCCTCAAGAGGTTTTTCATATATGAATAATGCAAATCTTGATATGAGAATGGACAGAACTCAAAGTCTTACTGCATTTAATGTTATAAATGAGTATTCCGAAGAAAAGTTGTTTAAGGTGATTAAAGACTATGGAGAAGAACGATATGCCAAAAGGATTGCAAAGAATATAGTTAATGCTAGACTCTTAAAGCCTATTAATACAACCTTGGAGCTTACGGATATTATTAAATCTTCAATTCCTGGACATGCCCTAAAAGAAAAGCAACACCCTGCTAAAAGAACATTTCAGGCAATTAGGATAGAGGTTAACCAAGAACTTGAATTACTTGAAATGGCAATTAAAGATATGATTTACCTGCTAAGTGAGAAAGGTAGGATTTCTATTATAACTTTTCATTCACTAGAGGATAGAATTGTTAAAAACGTATTTAGGGAGCTAGAAAACCCCTGTAAATGTCCAGCTGATTTCCCTGTTTGCATGTGCGGCAAAAAGGCTGTTGGGAAGGTAATAACAAAAAAAGCACTTTTACCAGGAGAAAGCGAAATTGAACAGAACCACAGGGCAAGGAGCGCTAAATTAAGAGTGTTTGAAAAATTATAAGGAGTGTTCTTTTATGAAAACCGGCACCCGTAAAAAAAGAAAACACTACCAGTCTCATAAGTATCAAAAATATTATGTGACTGGTTCGGAAGCTGTAAAAATTTACGAAAACACAACCGAACCTGTCAGACACGTGAATAAACCTCAAAGACGGGTAAAACAGAATAATTTTAGAATTATATTAAGCGTTTCAATTGTATTTGTATGTGCAATTTCAGTAATGTATACGGTTTCTAATCGCTTGGAAAACGAATTGTCCATTAAAAGTTTAAATAAAGAACTTCAGGAATTAAAAGATAATAATGCTACACTAAAGAGTAAAATTTCGGGGAAAATGGATTTAAAGATGATAGAAGAAAAAGCAATAAATGAGCTGGGCATGATTAAACCACAGGATTTCCAAATAAAGGAAATTTACGTACCAAAAGTAAGTAACACAACTACATATGAATATGATTGGATTGAAGAAGAAACTAGTGAGCCAAGTTTTTTCGATTTTATTAATATATTTGGGTGACATAAATGAAACGTAGAAAAAGCCACATTATGTTTATCTTTTTGTTTTTTTTCATAGGTATCATTGGGCTGACCGCTAGAATTCTATATTGGAAGGTAGAAAAAGGGCAGCAGTTCCAAAACAGCGCTCTTGCTCAACAGGTTAATAGATATGACAGCATAATCCCTCCAAACAGAGGAAATATTTTGGACAGGAATATGCATGAACTAGCTATGAGTATTGCGGTATATAACGTGATCCTTGACCCTTTGGTGCTAATGGACGACACACGAAGTATTGAATATAACAAAGAAAAACAAGGAGAAACTATAAAAGCAGTTAATGAAGTTTTGGGAATACCTGAAGAAGATCTTTATAAATATTTTGAAACCAATGAAAAAGGTGAATTAAAAAATCCAACACATTATGTAAAGATTGCAAAACAAGTTTCAAGAGAGGTTGCTGAACAGTTAGAAGCAAAAAAGCTTGTGGGTCTTTGGATGGAAAACGACACAAAACGGGTCTATCCTCTTAATACGGTTGCATCACATATGGTTGGATATATAAGAGGTGACAGTAAATCTGGTCTTGAATTAACTTATGATTCGGTAATGAAAGGTGAAGACGGCAGAACCTTTTTGATATATGAAAATAACACAACTCCAAATGTACAGCAAATCCCTGCAGTTGATGGTAATACGATTGTTACTTCAATTGATTTGACAATACAACAATATGCCCAAGATGCAATTGAAATTGCTGTAGAAGACTATAAATGTGAAAATGCTGCTATATTAGCAATGAACCCAAACACAGGTGAAGTTCTTGCAATGGCTTCATATCCAACTTTTAATATTAATGATCCTGCCAACCCCATTTACATGGACGATCCAATTTTTGCAGATCAATGGAACAGCAAAAATGAAGAAGAAAAGTTAAATACTCTATATGGAATTTGGAGTAACTTTTGCATTTCAAGCTCATTTCAACCCGGCTCAATATTTAAACCTCTGCTTGTTGCAGCAGCATTAGACGAAGGAATTATTTCCTCAAACAAACAATATTATTGCGGCGGAAATAAGGATATCTACGGACAGATTATCAATTGCCATAAAAAAACAGGGCATGGTATGCAGACACTTGAACAGGCAATTGCAAAC
>CAZTAY010000057.1:0-16335 GCA_964611655.1 uncultured Eubacteriales bacterium | reverse complement strand
ATTAAAGGCAAGCAGTTTAGTTTGTGATCCCAAATTATATCGTTTGCTTCTTTAAGGGTTGTATTCTCTCCTGCATAAATCAAATCTTCAAACTTTGTCATAAACTCTTTTACTTTTGTATCTTGAGGCATCCTGCTGATGCGATAATCCCGACTGGTAACAAGACCTACAAGCTTTCCTGAAACAGTACCGTCAGTTGTAACTGCCATTGTAGAGTGACCTGTTTTTTCTTTCAGTTTTAAAACATCTGCAAGAGTGCTTTCAGGTGAAATGTTTGAGTCACTGGCAACAAATCCGGCACGGTAACTTTTGGCTCTGGAAACCATTTGCGCCTGATTCTCAATGGTCTGAGAGCAATAAATAAACGATATTCCGCCTTCTCTGGCAAGGGCAACCGACATTTTGTCATCAGATACGGATTGCATAATAGCTGATACTAAAGGTATATTCAATGATAGTGCAGGTTTTTCGCCTTTCTTAAACTTAACCAAGGGTGTTTTAAGACTGACATTTGTTGGTACACAATCCACAGATGAAAAACCCGGAACTATTAAATATTCGCCAAACGTACGTGAAGGCTCTGAAAAATAAAAAGCCATATTTTCCTCCTTAAAAATCTCTAATCTATAGCAACTTCGTTTGACATAAGCATTTTATCCACACCAAACGGCCTAAATCCGCTGATTCAGATTAAAAATTGCAAGTCAAACATGGAATTACTCTAAGGACCTGTCTATTATTTCCAGTCAGACATATTTCCAGACTCTGCTAGAACCTAGATATTAGACAGTGTCTTACAAAAAAACTTATTTTTTATTATCTCACCATAATATAAATAAATCAAGAAAATTAGATTTCATTTTTTACTTATAACCTGGTTATTTATTGTAAGAATAACATAGTTTACCAGATACGAAATAAGAAGCGTTAAACCAAGGGCACTTATATATAAAATGCCATAAAAGTATATTAAATTAAGTTCTGGCACATGCTCCAGCAAGAGCAGCGAAATCTTTGACAAAAACCAAACGTGTAGCAGATATGCCATATAAGAATTTTCTCCAACAAACAAAAAAAATCCTGTAAATTTTTTCAGAATCTTTAGTTTCAGGGCTATAGCAAATAAAGTTATTATTTGGCATATGGTAGCAACTGCATAAACCGGTTCTAAAAAATTTACTTTATTAAAACTTACTTTGTGAAATTGATTTATATATTGCAAATCCTTAAAGATTGCGTATGTTATGGAAATTACAGATACTGCAGCCGCATATGGAAAGAGTTTCAAAACTATTTCCTTTGCTTTATCATAATCCAAGCCTATAAAAGCTCCAACACCAAAGTATATTAGCCATGTGGGGAAAATCCTTGTATATCCTGCAAAAACTTGTCCTAAATTAAAGACCTTAGCAAAATGCAAATATGTTAAACAAGAAAGCATAAAGCAAACAAAAATACATAGTAAGCCCTTGCCGTTAATCTTCTTGTCCTTAACCCATTTTTTGAACAGGAAAACCACAGGCGCTAATATGACAAACTGGAATATCATTGGTACATACCAAAGGTGGTATGCTGCTTTTCCTTTAATAATATTTATAACAAGCTCTTTGGCAGCAGCCAAAGAGCTTAGGTTAATTTGTTCATTATAAAACAAATATACAATGGAAGCAACAAGAAAAGGAATAATAATCTGTTTAAACCTTTTAATTAAATATGCTAAATATGTTGTATTTGGTTTATAGCTTTTAATCATTAAAAGACCAAACAACAACACAAAGGTTGGTACGGCAAACCTGCAAAATTCAAAAACAGAGGAAATCATATATTCTTCTTCTAAGCCTAAAAATCCGTCGTTTCTTCTTGCATAAGCCCCAAGAAGATGCTGAGTAAACACAGCTATAAATGCCGCCACTCTTAAAACTTCAAGTTCATAGTTCTTTTTATTTTCCATAATTAAAATTGCAGGGATTTTTCTTTGCCTTCCCATACCCTTTCTATGTTATAATCCGCTTCTTCCTGTACTCCGTCTGTATGAGGCATATTTTTGAATGCTTGCGCCAGCATCAGTTTTATTCTGTTAAGCTGATTTACTTCGCTTGCACCCGGGTCATAATCAACTGCAACAATGTTGGAAAGCGGATATTTTCTCTTTAGTTCTTTTATGACGCCTTTGCCGGTCACGTGGTTTGGCAAACATGCAAAAGGCTGCATACAAATTATATTACCTGCACCGGAGTTTATTAATTCAAGCATTTCCGCTGTCAAAAACCAGCCTTCTCCCGTTTGGTTGCAGGTGGATACAATGTCTTGTGCCATTTCAGCAAGCTTTCTGATATGCACTGGCGGAGAAAACCTTTCGCTTGCTTTTAATGCCTTAACCAGGGGTTTTCTATAAAAATCCATTAAATCTATGGTAATGTTACATAATGTTTTCATGTACTTGTTACCGCTTAAGTATTTAGCCTTTGGAGTTTTATTATGCAGACCATAGAAAAAGAAATCCAGCAGGTCAGGTACAACTGCTTCTGCGCCTTCTTCTTCAACCAAGGACACTATATCATTATTTGCAGTTGGATGAAATTTAACCAATATTTCACCAACTATTCCCACTCTAGGTTTTGCCTTAAAGTCTATTTGAAGGTTATCAAATTCAGACACTGCATTGTATATGTTTTCCTTAAACTCACTCCTGGATGCATTTTCAAGGCTTGCTTTGCAAATGTTAAGCCATTTATTAAACAGGATATTTGCAGAGCCTTTTATTCTTTCATAAGGCCTTACCCTATACAATAACCGCATTAGCATATCACCATAAACACAAGCTTGAAGCATCCTTATGAGCATCTTAGGTGAATATGTAAACCCGGGGTTCTTTTCAATTCCCGAGGCGGATACGGAAACAACAGGTATCTGAGGATATCCTGCCTTTTTAAGAGCTTTGCGGATTAATGCAATGTAATTGCTTGCTCTGCAACCTCCCCCTGTTTGGGACATTAGCACAGCCAGCTTATTTACGTTATATTCACCTGATTTTATAGCATTTAAAACCTGACCAACCACTATTAATGCAGGGTAGCAAGAATCGTTGTTAACATATTTCAGACCTGTTTCAATAGCCTTTTTGTCCTTTGCCGGAAGAAGCTTAACATTATATCCTGAATAATAGAAGGCTTCTTTTAGCAGTTCAAAGTGAATAGGCGCCATTTGGGGAATCAGCAGGGTATAATCTTTGTTCATGTCTTTTGTGTACACTACCCTGCGGATGTTTAATTTAATTTCTGTATGTTTATAATTATTCGCCCTTCGCTCTTTAAGAGCTGCAATCAGTGAGCGTATCCTGATTCTAGCAGAACCAAGATTGCTAACCTCATCTATCTTCAGTGACGTATAGATCTTGCTTGCAGATTCAGTAATCTCCCGAACTTCGTCGCAGGTTAATGCATCAATACCACAGCCAAAGGAGTTTAGCTGAATAATTTCAATATTGTCTTTAGTTGCTGCAAATCCAGCAGCGGAATACAGCCTTGAATGATATGTCCATTGGTCACGTATTCCAAGAGGTCTTGTATTCATTATATTATAACCCTGTTCAAAAACAGAGTCTTCTGTTAAAACCGCAAACCCATATCCTGTAATCATTCTGTTTATGCCGTGATTAATTTCAGGGTCAATGTGATATGGTCTGCCTGCTAATACTATAGCAGGAATATTGTTTTGTTCTATGTAATCAAGAGTTTCTCTGCCTTTATTCCTGATATCTTTTCTAAAGCGTTCTTGTTCTTTCCAAGCCTTTTCAGCTGCATCCACAACCTCAACGTAGGGCAAATAATCAAACTCATTTGCCAGCCTTTTAATCAATCCTTTTTTATTGCTAAAGCTTAAGAAAGGGTTCATAAAATTGATGTTGTTTTCCCTTATCTCCTCAACATTATTTTTAATGTTTTCCGGATAGCTGATTACAATAGGGCAGTTGTAACAATCTTGAGCTAAGGAATGTTCTTTTATTTCGTAGGAAATCCCCGGATAAAATATCCGTTTAATGCCTTGACGTATTAAATGAGTTACATGCCCGTGAACTAATTTTGCAGGATAACACACTGATTCACTGGGTATGGACTCAATTCCTTCTTCGTATACCTCCCTTGAGGATTCCGGTGAAAGAACAACCCTATAACCAAGGTCTGTAAAAAATGTATGCCAAAACGGATAGTTTTCGTACATATTCAGCACACGGGGAATTCCGATTTCACCTCTGATTGCCACATTTTTTTCTAAGGGTTTGTAGTCAAACACTCTTTTATATTTATAGATAAAAAGATCTGGTAAGTATTCTTTTTTTAGATCTCCTCCAAAGGCTTTTTCGCACCTGTTGCCAGAAATAAATTTCCTGCCATGAGCAAAGCTGTTAACAGTTAACAAACAATTATTAGTACAAGCGTTGCATCTTGTAAGTTTATTTTCAACAACAAGAGAGCCAAGCTCTTCTAATGAAATAAGATCTGAATTTGAAGGCTGTAATTTATATGCATCCTGTGCTATAAGTGCAGCACCAAGTGCGCCCATTAAGCCTGCAATATCCGGTCTTGCTGCTTTCTTTTGTAAAATCATTTCAAAACTCTTTAGAACTGCATCGTTATAAAAAGTTCCGCCCTGCACAACTATATTTTCACCAATTTCTTCGGTATCTGTTATTTTAATAACTTTATATAATGCATTTTTAATAACTGACCAGGCAAGACCTGCTGATATGTCTTCAACCTTTGAGCCTTCTTTTTGGGCTTGTTTTACCCTTGAATTCATGAAAACTGTACATCTGCTGCCCAGGTCAATTGGGTTTTGAGATGCTATTGCCAAGCGTGAAAACTCTTTTGAGGAATAACCCAAAGAATTTGCAAATGTTTCAATAAAAGAACCGCAGCCAGACGAACATGCCTCATTTAGCAATACATTATCTATTGACCCTTTCTTTATACGGATGCACTTCATGTCCTGGCCACCAATATCCAGTATAAAATCAACATCAGGCACAAAAAACTTTGCTGCCCTGTAATGGGCAACGGTTTCAATTTCGCCCATATCCACTTTCAGCGCTGCTTTAATTAAATCCTCGCCATAACCCGTTACACAGGCACGGTTAATTCTCACACTCTCCGGCAAATTAATATAAATTTGCTTTAGGGATTCTATTACAACTTTTAGAGGGTTGCCCTCATTGCTTTTGTAAACAGAATATAAAAGAGATCCGTCCTCAGAGATAAGGGCCAGCTTTGTTGTGGTTGAACCGGCGTCAATACCCAGAAAAGCTCCGCCTCTGTATGAGTCTAAATCCCTTTTCTTTATTTGGTGTTTGTTGTGTCGTTCTTTAAACTCTTTATATTCCTTTTCATCTTCAAAGAGCCTTGGCAGTCTTTCGATTTCAGTTTCCGCTTCATAGTTTTGACTAAGCCGGTGAAGAAGTTCTCTAAAGGGCAGAGCTGTTTCCACAGCCAATTTTGCACAACCCAATGCTGCAAAAAGGTGCGAATTTTCAGGTATTATTGTTTGTGCTTCCTTAAGATTAAGCACGTCTATAAACCTGTTTCTAAGCTCTGACAAAAAATGCAGTGGACCCCCTAGAAAAGCAACATTGCCCTTTATCGGTTTTCCGCAAGCAAGTCCTGAAATAGTTTGAGACACAACAGCCTGAAAAATTGACGCAGCCAAGTCTTTTTTGTCAGCACCTTGATTAATAAGGGGCTGTATATCAGTCTTTGCAAAAACACCGCATCTGGCTGCAATAGGATATAATACAGCAAAATCCTTTGCAAGGTCATTCAGTCCTGCTGCATCAGTTTGGAGAAGTGATGCCATTTGGTCGATAAAAGAGCCTGTTCCTCCTGCACAAATCCCGTTCATTCTTTGTTCAAGTCCGCCAGTGAAATAAATAATTTTGGCATCCTCGCCCCCAAGTTCAATTGCAACATCAGTGTCAGGCGCAGTCATTAAAACTGCTTCCGATGCAGCAACAACCTCCTGAATAAACGGAACATTTAGCCACTTAGACACTAAAAGCCCTCCGGAACCCGTTACAGCAACAAAACATTCCGAATCTATGAATTGTTCTTTTGCCTTGGTCAAAACATTCCTTAAGACTTCTCTAATATTAGAAAAATGTCTTTGATAATTGGAGAAAACAATGCTATTTCTCGAATTTAAGACAGTGACTTTTATAGTTGTAGAACCTACATCTATTCCCATCTTTAATCGGTTAATCAATTGTTAGTCCTCCTTAAGAGCGAAATGTTGCCAACTGGCAACTGCTCTAAGATGCTATATAGCTAACTTGAATATTTCTTGGCTTGGCAGCACAAGTTGACTGAAACCCAAGTCATTTGAAACAAACTAACAAAACTTTTTAAAAACGTCCGTTGACGTAACAGTTAAATCTACATATTACCATTATATATTACAAGATAATATAATTCAATCGACAAAATTCGAAACAGTTTTCCAAATTAAGTTATTAATACACCCTTGAAAGTGGCTTGCTAAGGCATAAAATTTAAATTTCTACACAATATGTTCAAATATTGTCAATAACTGATACCGGTTGATGAACTTCCTTTTCGAATGCAATTTCAAAGCTCTTTCCTTTTGAAAGACTTTCTATAATACTAAGCAATCCATCCTTTCCTTTTTCTTCGTATATATAGTTAATAACGTCAAAGCTTTTTTTGTAGCTTGCAAATGCGTCAAGTTCTCTAAATGAATTTGTTAACTCTTTATATGTAATCTTTTTATCCGAATTTTCTTCAATCTCCCAACTAAAATTTATATACTGCTTTTCATAAAAAAGTGCCACACCCTCCGAAAACCAGTGTGGGAAGTTTCCGCTTGTTTTTATGTCAAGTACCAGATGAATCATTTCATGTACAACTGGTCCGTTATGCAAAAAATATGATTTTTGTTCTGTTTCATTATCACCCTTGACCCATAGTCCCGGGGAAAGGATATGCAGTGCTCCACCATAATAGACACCCATAGGTGTTTTTTGGTTACTGCCAAGCTGTAAGCTTTTATAAAGAGTTTTTTCAGTAGGATAAATTATAATGGGAATTTTGTGCTTGTCTTCTTTATATGCTATTCCGAGCTCACTGCAAATTATAGGGTAGTATAAATCAAAGGCACTTAAAATAATATTGATATATTCCTTATCAGTGTCGCAGTAGAAAATTTTTGCGTAACCACTTTCGATGCTTTTAAATCCAATTCTACTGTCAAGGTCTAACATCTGTCTTTGAAGTAGTGCTCTGCCGTTATTGTATAATGTGACTGATAAGTTATCATATGTATTAAATAAATTCCAAATAAGTAATAGCAATATCATTAAAGACAATCTTCTTATGTCGGCGTATCTTATACGAATCACCGTACATCATCCTTTTAGTATTAAGATGTGCTTACAGAGTGTTACCATTAGCTAAAGACAAACTCTCTCATATCGTAGTGGAAACACGCCTTAAAAAGTTGCTGATTCAAACAGCAGATCCATGTTTAAATCAGTATCATTAAAAAATATGCTTTATTTATGATATTTATTACAACCATAAAGCAGGATATTTTAAATAGAAAAAAGGACTAAACGCAATAAATAACTTGCAGTTCAGTCCTTTGTTTTTAAATAATTACATGTTTAAACCTGTCATTCCTTGTGCTCCAGCTTGTGCGCCTTGGCTTAAGAAACTTTTGATTTGTTGAACATCATTTTGTCCTGCCACAGGTGAAGGCATATAATAATTTTTTGTTTCAGCAATCTTATAAAGATCGTATTGAAACTTTTCGTCTGAGTCCCTCATTTGTTGAAATGTTTGTCTTAAGTTTTGGTCACAACATTCAGTAATTACTTTTGCGTAGTTACTAATGCTTGCCTTTGTGCCGCTTAAAATATCTAAAACCATATCTTTTTCTTGCATAGCTTTAAACTCCTCCTTTTCTTTGCTAGATTGTTTTTTGGTCTACAATAATGCAAACCTCTTAAGACTTCTTATTATAAAAAAATAAGAAATCTTATTGAAGCATTTGAAGTAATTTGTTTGCACTTTGCGTTGCGTCTGAACCTGCTTTAGTAAACATTTGTTTAATTTGCGGATCAGTTATTAATTGTGAATATGCATTAAGTTTATGTGCGATCGCTTGATGTCCGATTACCATTTCTCTGATTGAATTAACTTCTGATTGATTAAATTGAGCCAATTTACTTCACCTCTCTTTTTAAATATTCATACATATTTTGCCTGTATTTCCGGCTTTTATTCATGATAAATAAAAAAAGTGAGGTTTTAGTTTCTATCAAGACTATAAATTGATTTATCTATTCTAATTGTCTGCACCATCTCTTCAATGATGTTGATATAGACAAAAGAAAGTCATATTTCTGTTAGTTTATTACTATGCTCATCAGCAAAATCATTAACAAAGCTTTAATCTGTTTTAACCTTTTCATTACTTCAAAGAGTTTGCTTTCTCACTTTGAATCTGCATATCAGAATATTAAATAATATGTGAACTAGAGCCGCAATTCGGACCATAATAAATAAGAACCCAACTCTTATCCAAAGTTGGGTTCTTATTTATTATTACCTGGTACGATTAGGTTATTCACCACAATACGTTCTATAAAATTTTTGAGGGGGAAATTTTATAGTAAGGGTTGCTTTGATATAGAGAAACAAAAGGGTAAGCAACTCTTAGCAATTCACTTTATTATGAATAAAAAACTGGAATTGCTATATTCAAAAATGCTTTTAAAGACAGTAAGACATATACTAATTTATTTTTTTAATACATTCAGAACAAATTCCTTTAAAGGATAGTGTATGGCCTGTGTATAGAAAGCCACTTTGGATTTTAACATTATCCATTAGATTATCAAGATAATCCATTTCAACATCAAAAACTTTATTACAGTTGTCGCATATAAAATGATAATGTTTGTGACAATTGTGATCATATCTATCAATAGAGTCAATATTTGAAAGTTTTATAATCTCTCCGGCATCGGATAACAGTTTTAAATTTCTGTAAACCGTTCCTTTGCTGATATTTGGATATATTAGTAATACTTTAGCGTAAATTTCTTCAGCCGATGCATGGCATCCCAGTTCCCTGACAGCGTCTAATACTAATTTACGCTGAATAGTATTTCTTTTTATGTCTGAAATCATGCTCCAAAATATCTATGTAAAAGTCCTTGGAATGCCATTCCGTGTCTTGCTTCATCTTTACACATTTCATGAACTGTGTCATGGATTGCATCAAGATTTAATTGTTTTGCTTTTGTTGCAAGGTCTTTCTTGCCTTGAGTTGCACCATGTTCAGCCATTACTCTCATTTCTAAGTTCTTTTTAGTTGAAACATCAACAACTTCTCCAAGAAGTTCAGCAAACTTTGCAGCGTGTTCAGCTTCTTCAAATGCAATTCTCTTGTATGCTTCAGCAACTTCAGGGAAACCTTCTCTGTCCGCTTGTCTTGACATTGCAAGATACATTCCAACTTCTGTACATTCGCCTAAAAAGTTTTGTCTTAAACCTTCAACGATTTCAGGATCCACGTCTTTTGCAACTCCGATTCTGTGTTCATCAGCGAACGCAAGACCTTCTGTTGCCATTTCATTAAATTTTGAACCAGGCGCTTTACATTGAGGGCAAGCCTCTGGAGCTGAATCTCCTTCATGAACATATCCACAGATTGAACAAACAAATTTTTTCATAATTATCGTCTCCTTATTAGTAACTATTATTATTTAATATTGATTTTTATTTAGTATATATTAATATATAAATTTTGTCAATAGTATAAATGGCGAAATTGAAAATTTTTTTTTAAGAAATATTTTTGATTATTGCTCTGGTAAAAAATATCATTAGAAGTTATAATATTACTATAATAAATAATTGTGCTTAAGGAGGAAGATGGATGAATTCGATTACAGAAGTAACAAACTTTATGTATGAAAATCTTAATGGTTTTTTAGCAACAGTTGATTCTGAAAATAAACCCCATGTAAGAGCAATGCAATTTATGATGGAAGAAGATGGAAGGTATTATTTTGCAACATCAATAAATAAAAATGTATTTAATCATTTAATAGACAACCCTTATGCTGAATATGCTGTTACTACTCCTAATTTTTCAAAGTATATTAGAATGAGCGGTAAAGTTACATTTACAAAAAACAGAGACTTAAGCGATAGGCTTTTAGAAGCTCATGACTTTCTTAAGGCTATATACAAAACACCTGATAACCCTGAATTTCAAGTATTTTATTTTGAACATGGATTAGTGCTGTATTGGGACTTTGAAGGAAATGAAACTGCAATTGAATTTTAATTTCGTGTTTTTTTAAGGCTACATATTAAATGAAACTTTTCCTGTTTTTATTGTTGGAAACTAAGCCTGGGAGCTTTATCCAAACCCCACTTTTTTCTCAAGAAATAAGCAAAGAATTTAACAGAAATTCCGCAAATGCGGCATTTCTAAGAAGAAGACTTTAAAATCTTTGGAAAACTTCCACACGAAAATTTTCCAAGCCTTTTGTCGACATGATGAATTCCCTTCTTTTTTAGAAGGGAATTTTTTATAGTATGGCGGAACATATTCAGTTAATCCAATTCTCTATAGTATAGGCGAAATTAGCCTTGAAAAAGCCTCTTTTATTCTAAATATAAAATTTCTCTTATCATACCATGATCTTGTGATCTCTTCACAGTCCTGCAAATCCTTTATAAACTGTCTTTCAAGTTCCATAGCAACTTCTTTGTCGTAAATGAAAGCATTTATCTCAAAGTTTAACTTGAAGCTTCTTATATCCATATTTGCAGTTCCTACTGAGGATACCATTTTATCTACTACAACCATCTTAGAATGAATAAAACCTTTTTTATATTGATAGCATTTAACTCCTGCATCAAGGAGTTCACCCATGTACGAAATGCTTGCCCAATATACAAAAGGATGATCAGGGTTTGCCGGGAAAATAATTCTAACATCCAAACCTGAATATGCTGCAACTTTTAAGGCGGTTAAAATACTGTCATCAGGCACGAAATAGGGCGTCGTGAAATAAATACTAAACTCAGCCTCATTCATCATTTTGAAAAACGCATTTTTAATGTTTGCATCATTGGTATCAGGACCTGATGAAACCAATTGCATTTTTACATTTTGTTTGCTTTTATAAAAGCTTTCAAAATAGCTTTCTTCAATTTCTAACCGTCTGTTGTCAGCAAAGTTCCAGTCCATTATAAACCTTAGCTGCAAAAGACTGACCGCATTACCTTCTATTCTTAAATGAAGATCTCTCCAGTAGCCAAATTTTTTTACCTTTCCCAGATATTCATTGCCAATGTTAAAACCACCTATATAACCTATATTTCCGTCTATGACACATATTTTCCTATGGTTTCTGTAGTTAACGCGTATATTGATTAGAGGAATTAGAGGGGGAAGAAAGCTTGCTACTACACCCCCGTTATTTACTAAGGGATCAAAAAATTTTTTTGGAAGCTTAAGGCAGCCCATACCATCATAAAGCAACTGTACCTTAATGCCTTCTTTTGCTTTCTCAGCAAGTTCAAAAATTATTCTTTTTCCAAGCTCGTCGTTTCTAATAACATAATATTCAATATAAATATGGGTTTTGGCTGATCTAATATCTTTAATCAAATCCTCAAACTTTTTTTGACCTTCATGATAAATCTTAACATCGTTTTCTTCCAACAAAGCGCTTTCATCACAATTTAGGTTGTGATAAACCATATCCAAAAATGTGTCTCTAACGCTTTCTTCTAATATATTTTCATGGTCTTTGATTGCCTTCATCTGTGAACCCATTAACTTTCTGTACAGTCCACCTTCATAGCTGCTGAAAAAAGCATTTTTAATCTCATTATCTTTTTTTGCTTTAACCGAAAATGTCCTGTGCTTTCTAACATCCTGACCAAAAACCATATATATTATGAATCCCAAAAAAGGCATTAACATTAATACAATCATCCATGCCCAAGTACTGGTGGGGTTTCTTCTTTCGAAAAACACCATTATAATTGAAAGAACACAGTTAAGTACAAATGCTGCCAGAACAACACCAATCAAAATATGAGTCATGAACACACTCTCCCGGAATAAACTTTGTCATACGTTTATTTTTGCTCCCTGCAAAAGTTCACACGCTAAATGGTAATATTATATAATTTGTTTAGGTTAATTACAAGTTATTAATTGGCATATGACGATCTTAGAATTAATAAAATAAGTCCTAAGTTGATACCCTGCTAATCTCACATTTACAAACAATCCTGCATAATATGAAGTGTACGGACAAACTCCGTATTTTAGCCACTTCTCTGGAACTTAATCAGTCTGAATTTAACAGAGTGATTCAAATAAATTTGCTATTAGAGATAGGGAGAGATGTATGGAACGTAGAAGATCGACAATTACAGATTGCAATAAAAATAAGAGCGAAAGACCTATCGAAAATGTCAGAGAAAACAATAATATAAGCGTATGCTGGCCATATTCTTTAGGGAACTCTCGAAGAGGTCCAACTGGACCAACGGGTGCAACAGGCGCATCAGGTGCTAAGGGTTCAACAGGACCAAGGGGTTTAGCAGGAGTTACGGGTGCAACAGGGGCTACAGGGGCCACAGGTCAAATTGGTGCAACAGGCCCTACTGGATTAAACGGGGCAACAGGCGCTACTGGAGCAACAGGCGCAACAGGCGCAACCGGAGCGACAGGCGCAACAGGGGCTACAGGAGCAACAGGGGCTACGGGAGCAATTGGCGCTACTGGCGCAACAGGCGCTACTGGCTCAAGAGGCGCAAGAGGTGCAAGAGGACAAATTGGAGCTACAGGAGCAGCCGGTTCAGCAATTATTGCAGGTTTATATTTAAGCAATAATGCTGGTAGTATATTAGTAAATGAAAACCCAATACCTCTTAGCCTTGTTAATACCTTTGGTGCAGGAATAAGTTTTAACAGTCCTAACATTTCAGTTGTTCCCGGCATCTATCACATCAGTTGGAGCGTTTTATCAAAGAGTACAACCACTAATCCTTCAGTAGTAATTTCTCTTGTAAACGTTTCAGAACCCAATGTCCCGCTGGCAACATCCGGAATAAAATTTAAAGCCAATGATGAAGTTGTAGGTGGTAACTGTACTACAAGCGCATTAATTACAGTTCAATCACCTGCTAATTTTCAATTGTTAAACAAATCAGGTCATGCCATTGAATTAATATTTGCAGACGGCAGCTTGAATAATAACTTTGTTTCTTCATTCACCATTCTTAGATTAGCCTAATGCTTTTAAAGGAATATAATTTGCGGGCAAAAAAAATGTTAGCAACCGAAATTACTTTGTTTTTTTGGTTGCTAATTTAACTTGAGTTCGACTAAGTCGAACAAGCCGAAAAGCGTTAAAATGCCTACACTTAAAATTAATTGCTAGCCTTGTGGGGTTTTTTGCATGTCTTGCAAATATATTAAAAGTCCATTCTTGCAGAAAACCATATTGAAAACGAATAACTCTAATTATATTATTGCAAAGATTGGTTATTTTTAAAATCTAATACAAATATTAAAATTGACAAGAATCTGAAATTACAGTATTATGTTGAATGTAGTTGCGCCCTTAGCTCAGGGGATAGAGCGTTCGGCTCCGGACCGAAAGGCCGCGTGTTCGAATCACGCAGGGCGCGTAGCGCTCTGGAACAGGCTTGTATAAAGGCTTTTATCAACAAAAAAATAAAAGCCTTTGATACTTTCCCGCTATTTTCCCGCTTTAGTTATTCGAACAAAAAATTTATTTTATCTACATCGCTTATTTTCTTTTTGGGCATAACATGAGTGTACGTGTTTGCTGTTTGGTCTATACTTGAATGCCCTAATAGAACTTGCACTGTTTTCAAGGGAACATCAGCTTCAAATAGTTGAGTTGCATAAGTGTGTCGCAAATTGTGAAAATTCCTGTATCTAATCCCTGACTTTTTCAAAAATCTCATCCACGATTTGGATATATTCCGTCCGTTTAACGGTTTACCCGTTGATGAAGTGAAAATTAAAGAATCTTCAACGAATTCCTTATTGAGGTTAAAAAACTTCTCCTTTTGCTCAGCGATATGCTGCTCTAGTTTTGAAACAAGAGCGGTAGGTATAGGTACTTTCCTTACGCTACTTTTAGTTTTTGGAGAACCTAATAGTGTTTTGTATGTGCCTCTATCATTGTCAAAGATTTTAACTACTTTCAGTGTTTTATTGACGATTACTTCTTTATTCATAATGTCTGTGTCTTTAAGTGTAAGACCCAATAGCTCACCCTGTCTTAGCCCCGTACCTAAAGCTAACAGAAATAATAAACCTAGTTGAGAGGTTGCTGACTTTTCTTTTATGACATAAATTTCTTCTTTGTCAAAAGGGTCAATTTTAGAGCTTTCAATTTCAAAGGTACTGCTATTATCTCTGCTTATTCCCTCTGGCATTACGATCCTGTGGCACGGGTTTCTTGTGATATATTCTTCACGTACTGCATAATTGAAAAACTTGCGCAGTAGCTTATTTACATGCAAGATTTGCGTCCGCGTCTTGGTTTTACCTAACTCGCTATAATACCTTTGGACTGCAATCGGTTTAATTTGATTCAGAGCAAGCGATATGAAAGGGCACTTTACTATATAGTTCCTGTAAATACCCTCCTCACGCTCAAACGTTGAATCCTTTACCGATATTTTGTTAACTTCAAAAAGCCACACCTTAAAAAGATCGTGAAAAACCACTTTGTCGAAATTTACCATTAACCCATCGCTTTTTATTTTGGTTAAGTATTCGTCACGTTTCGCCTCTGCTTCTTTTTTGTTTTTACCGTAGAATTCTTTCCTGATTGGCTTCCCGTTAACATCTTTTCCTAACGTTGCCGAAGTTCGATAGTATTGGTGACCATTTTTCTCGTAGTTGGTTTTTTTCGCCATGGATTCCTCCTTACTTTAAGAGTTTTTATGCTTATTTTCTTTTTGTCGTTTTGTTTGTATTTGATTTAAAGACTCTGGAATTCTTAATTAAACTTCTGATAACTCAAATTCATGTTGTTACTTCTTCATGTTCTCCTTTGACCACTCTGCCCAAGTTGTATCTGCCGATACATAATATGTTTTTCTTGTTTCTGGATTTCTAGCACTACGTTGTCTCTTGCTAGGATCATCATCTTCAAAAAACGCAACTGTAGTGCATCTGCAGTCAGGGTGAAACGGTGGGAAGTTTTGTCCCTTAACCACCTCGCTTACTTTGAAAACTTTACCATCTAGCACGCCGCACTCATTGCAAACTCTATCGTCCAAACATCCCAATATCCTATACTTTTCAATTCCGATAGATAAGTACGACTCTAAGTTTTCGTTAGCATAAGATTGTCTGACTAAGTCTATAGTCTCGGTTACTTTAGTGGCGTCAGATTCGATACCGGCAATACGCTTTAACACACGTTGAGTATCGTTGTAACTCAATCCTAGCATCTTAACCAAGACGGAAACAGCTTTTATTTTATGAATTTCGCTGCTTTCGCCCGAACCAGAAAGCATTTCCTTATAATTATTCTCTTCTTTTTCGGAAATGCCGTTTTTGTGAATAGATGACCAATTAACTCCGATACCACGAGGAAATCTTCTTTTCATTTCATATGCACTTATTAACTTGAAAGCTCCATTTATGTCATTATCTAAGATGCAGTCAAATACTGATTTTTCATAATCATAATCCCTTGATATTAGACCGTTTTTATAATCGTTTACGATATTTGCACCCTTTTCGGTGACTACAAATCTTTTTTGTAAATTTTTAAACTTAGTTAGAATCTCTTCTTCTGTGAAATTTAGCCTTAGCCGTTCAATTAAATCTGCTTTTTTACCGGCAACTTTTAATGATTTGATTTTTAGTATCTCTTTTATTTCAGGGATTGTCCTGTTTTCCAACTCTAAATCTATGTCAGATTTAATTTCTATGTATCCGCCACTCACAAAACGCTGAATAACTTCATTGAAGTCCATGTTGTAATCGTAAGTCCAGTATCTGGCTATATTAGGTAAAGTAATTGGTTTACCACTTATGTAACCTAGGAAATACTTTTCGTGAGATGCTGTTATTTCACTGGAATCGCAATTTCTGACGTTAAAGTTAATTTTAGTTACATCAAAGCTATAAAACTCTGCGCTCTTTTCTCCTTCTATCTGCTCTTCTTCTTGTATATCCGATTTATTCTGTATTTCTTTCTGATTTTGGCTCTCTTTATCTGGCAACTTTTTG
>CAZTAY010000056.1:0-16369 GCA_964611655.1 uncultured Eubacteriales bacterium | reverse complement strand
AAAGTGCACGACAGTCCACTTTCAGAACTTAATTATTTCGACTTTGGAAAACAAAGCCGAAGGAAATTTTTGAAGTTCGGTGCCACGCAGTGGCAGAAAGTGCGCGACAGCCCACTTTCAGAACTTAATTATTCGACTTTGGAAAACAAAACCGAAGGAAATTTTTGAAGTTCGTGTCACTTCTGATAGAAATTAGATTATTTTCCGAAGGAAATTAAAACCCAAATTTTTATTTGGACAACTAGGGTAAAAAAAGGTATTCTCTATTTTTTCAAAGTTTATTTTTCGGAGGGATTCCCGAGTGGCCAAAGGGGGCAGACTGTAAATCTGTTATCGACGATTTCGAAGGTTCGAATCCTTCTCCCTCCACTAAGACTTGTAAAAGCTGTCAGATAATTTTGACAGCTTTTGTTGTATTTAAAAGACTTTTATTTTTCTAATATTAATGTTTCAACTACGGGGATGTGTTTATATTGAATGAACAAGAGAATCAAGAAAATGTTATTGCAAAAATTACAGTTGGTTCTATTTTCGTAGGAGGTGGATGTCTATTCTTTCTTTCATTGGTGCCTATGTTATTGATCCTTGCAATCTTTAGCCGTGCACCAAGCTCTGATGTACCTATAGTTAAACATGGTGAATTTCCATTTCATATTGTTTATGAAATAGATGGTGAACGTCGTTCAATAGATGAAACAATTATCTGTGATTATATAGGAAAAGGTATGAATGAAGATCAAGGAAATTTTATTGAATGGGAAGGAAGATTAGCTAATGCAAATAAAATTACAAATTTCTTTGGTGACGCTGATAGGGTAATGACAATTACATTGTATGAAGATGTAATAGATGAAAACAATAAAATTACATGCGACATAGGTAATCCACAATATTATTTGGGCTATTATAACTACGAAGACTATAAACCCGGACGGATACGTTTTTCAAACAACGATGATACTGCTCTAATACTAGATGAAGTTGAGCTATGGGAAAAGTATAAAATTAAAATTATAGAAATGAAATTCTCTGAACCTGCTGTTGGGAACAAGCTTTCGTTAATGTCTGAATATAATATTTATGACAATGACTTAAAAGATATTACAGTGACCCCAGAACATTCGTCATACCCTCCTGATACAAATGAAATTGTTTTCATATGGAAAAATGAGACTCATAGACAGTTGTTGTGTAGTGAAAGGTTTTATTTGCAAAGAAAATCAGGGGATGATTGGAAAGATGTTTATAGGGATGTCTCTGTTAACTTCTCTGAAGAAATAATCAAATTGCAGCCTTATGAACAAATATCTCGGAAATTTGAAATAGGAAAATATACAGATGATGTTAATATGAATATTGGATTATATAGGATTGTTTCCCCAATTCAAGGAGTATTCAGTGAGAACGATTATCAATATTACTTGGTTTTTAGTGAATTCACAATAACAAAATAGTAGAGTAATCACATTGTGCAAGTCATCCAAATCAAGGAACTGTAAGTTGCTTTCATAAAATACACATTAGAAACAAGTATGTGAAGGCAAAATAAAATCATTAATTCTATACTTACTATACCACAAAATGAGCAAAAATTTAAGACTTGTACTTTTTTGCCTAAGGTGGTATTAAGTATAGAGAGGTGATGTAACTATGAAACAAAAGATCATGACAGCACTAATAAGTGCTTTTGCAAGAGCATTTCATTCAGAAAACAATTCGGTAAAGATATTTGATGATAAAGTCGCAAAGTCACTTTTTTCCCCTGATGAATATAGTCAAATATCAAAAAGTATGCTAGATGGTATTGGTTTTTTTAAAGCTATATCTTCTTAAGGTAAGGATGATGCGTTAAGATGGATAGTAGATAATCAATTGTCCCCTACACCCCTTGCCAGAGCTGCATTTGCAGAGAAAGCCTTAGAAAATGCAATCGGAATAGGTGCAAGTCAATATTTGATTTTAGCATCAGGATATGATACATTTGCTTATCGTCAACCCATCTGGTCAAAACATATACAAATTTTTGAGGTTTATCACACTTTAACCGCAAGCCACAAACAAAAGCGCTTGAAAAATGCAGGCATTGAAATTCCACACAATGTTAATTATATTAATGCTGATTTCACAGATGAAGGATTGGAGAAGGCTCTGATTAATAATAAAGTGTTTAATAACAATAAAATAAGTTTTACTAGCATACTTGGATTGTTGTATTATAATACAAAACAAGAACTATCATGTTTGTTAAATTCTTTGAGCCTAATTCTGGCAAAAGGCAGTTCTATTGTTTTTGAATATCCAGATGAAAATACTCATACAGAAAAAGCAGGTGAGCGTACCAAAAAACAATCAATGATGGCAAGTGCGGTCAATGAAAAATGGTTTCTTGATATTCATATAAAGACATAGAGAAAATGCTTGCAGAGCATGGAATCTTAATTTATGAGCATTGACCCCTCAAGAAATGTCTAATCAATATATCAACTTTTATAATCAAGCCAATCCATTAAATATAATGAATGCTTTTGATAATGTTAATTATTGTCTTGCAGTGAAAAATTAATTTCAAGGTCTGGAGCGGAAAAAAATTCTCCAAGACCAAGACCAAGAGTAATTTTCAATTTGGGGATTTTTGAGATGATTTTGTGTGGTATATATTAAGTATAGAGAGCTAACATGAGGTCCATTCTTTCTTCAAACTGTAGAATTGCGAACCGGCGTTCTGGTAGTTACACCTAATAATTATTCAGATATTAAAAAATCGGATGACACATCAAACAACTTACTAAAAATTCTTAATTCGATATCTGTAACATACCGTTCGCCGTTCTCAATTCTTTTAATAGCGCTTTTGTCGATATCTACACCGTATAGCTGCACCATTTCAGAGAGTTTTCTTTGAGAAACTTTTGGTAACATGCTTTGGCGTAGAGCTTTTATCTTTTGGCCACAAAGATTGCGATCACCATTTTGTAATTTATGTTTAAACATATTACACCTCTTTTGGGTATTTGATTTACTCACTATTGATTTTATACCCTAACTTGCTATAATTGAGTAATTCAAATACTCATTAGTTGAGGAAGTGTAATTATGCGCTGTTACAATGTTTTTTGTAGGTATAATGAAGATAATTCATGCCTATTAGAAATAATTGAGATAAATTCTCTAGGAATGTGTGAGGAATGCATTATAATATCGATTGATAAAGAGTTTCTTGACAGAGAAAAGAGGCTACTTCTTGATAAACTGGATAGTTTAGAGGTTTAAATACCAACATCAAGGGAAGGGCAAGGGCTGTGTCTTAAAAACCTTTTTAACTGATTTATATAGGTTTTGGCCTTAATAAAAGGCTGTATCAGTACGATTTTCATAAGTCGTTTTGATACAGCCCCAATGTAATCAAGGATTAGGATTATTAAAACTAGTAGGTTTTGCTTTTGTTTCGCCAAATTGATTACTTGGCGATGGGCTTGATAAATCAAAATAAATTCTTGAATCCTTGGTTACACCAAAATCTTTGTTAGAACCGCTATCTGCAACTTTGTTAAAAGCTTCTCTAAATAAAGCATTGTGTGCTTCTTCGCGGTTTAAAAGAAAATCTATGGTATCCCTTACTTTTTTATCATTGATTTGACGGTATAAATACTCGTAAACCACCTTTGCCCTTTGCTCTGAAGCAATGTTGGATAAGAGATCAGCACACAGATCTCCTGTTACCGTAACATAGTCTGCATTCCATGAATAACCCGATGAATTTATTAGTCCCGGATTTAATCCGAGAATAACATGTGTCTGAATTTCTCCTGCACCAATAGTGGTGTGGTCTACTTCATGCCCGTTTAAAAGGTTAATAGTTTGACCTACCATTTCCATGTGACTCAATTCTTCTGCGGCAATATCAAGAAACAAGTCTTTAATTGCAGGGTCTTTAATGCGAAAGCTTTGGGACATATATTGCATAGCTGCTTTTAGTTCGCCGTTTCCTCCGCCAAGCTGTTCCTGCATTAGTACCGCATATTGTGGGTTTGCTTTTTCAACTTCAACAGGGTGAAGTAACTGTTTTTCATGCTTGAACATAATTACACTCCTTTCGTTTAGTCTATCATTTCCAGAATGAGGGATAATATTCCTTATAATAGCATTTGTAGTTATAAAATAATAGTTCAAAGATTCAATATTATGTTAATTTTAACTCAAACAAAACTAGAGAGGTAAAGCTTATGCATTACGAAATCTGTTCTGAGCTTATAAAGTCTAATCTTGAAAACCTTAGAGACTTAATTAATCGTTTAGAATTACATAATAGTATTATTGGCGGATTTTTTTCTGTGATAGCTGCTATAATGGGCTCTTATCTGACGGATGTTGATGATGTGTCTTTTCTTGATAAAGTAGTTGTATCTTCTTTGATTTCATTAATAGTAATAATAATTTTTTATGTAATCAAAAGGATAAGCATTAATATATCATTTTCATGGGATAAATATGCAGGAGATGGGGATGTGTATAAGATCAGTTTTTATGAGGATTATTTTATACAGACAATAAACACTGAATTTAAGAATAAGAAGGCTTATTCAGCTATTAGGTATATTTATGAAGATAATGAATGTTACTACATAGTGGTTGATGTATACAATGCGTTTATACTGAAAAAAACCGATTATACTATTGGGCAATCTCGTGATTTTCATGAGTTTATTTCTAATAAATCCAAAAAGATAATTAGATGTTATTAGTTTGAACTAAAAGAAGTATCAAATTCAAGTTTTGTGGGATGATATTTTTAAATAACAGATTAATATTAACTCTAAAAGGTGAAGACTTTGATAAAACGCATTAAAAGACGAATTTTCGAGATTATTGAGGTTGATGATATTAATGATCAGGCAAGCCGAATATTTGATATTTTTATTATTACACTCATTTGTCTAAACATTATTATATTAATTGTTGAAACATTAAATATTCCCGATGAAACAAGAATTACTTTTCACATGATTGAGTTATTATCGGTTTTTGTATTTACAACTGAATATGCCTTGAGAATGTGGACTTCTGACATGCTGTTCCCTAAACTTATCAAACCCAGAGCATTAATTAGATATATTGTTTCGCCAATGGCGATTATAGATTTACTTGCAATACTGCCCTTTTACTTGCCATTTATAGTGCAAATTGATTTACGTATGTTGTGGCTATTGCGCATATTCAGGCTCTCTAGAATGTTCAAGCTTAATCGTTACACAAATGCATTTAAAACAATAATGGATGTTTTAAGATCAAGGGCACCTCAATTGCTTTCCTCGGTTTTTGTGGTGGTACTTCTAATGATAATAACATCTTTATTAATGTATAATGCGGAGCATAAAGCGCAGCCAGAGGTATTCCAAAATGCCTTTTCAGGTTTGTGGTGGTCCGTTGCAACCTTTACCACAGTGGGTTACGGAGATATATATCCTATTACATTGTTTGGAAAGGTTTTAGGCGGTATTATTGCACTTTTAGGAATAGGGCTTTTAGCAGTGCCAACCGGAATAATATCAGCCGGATTTATAGAGAATATTAATAGAGGTCAAGACAAAGAAATTAAAAGTTGTCCATATTGCGGTAGAAAAATATGATTAAGATGTGAATAACAAAATTATCAAGCTTTATTTATGCCAATCTAGATAGAAGTAACGATGCATATTGCAATTCAGTTTGACATTTACTCTACACTGAAAACGGCCTAAGCAGACCATATTTGTCTTAAAACCGTAATTCAAACATGGAGTTGCTCTAATAGAAAATTATGCAATACTAATCCTAGATTAATTAATACATAGACAACAGATGAATGACAAAGCAACAGCGTGAGTTGTTTTGACTAATAGTTCACTATGATTATAATTAGGATTGATATAGAAGCAGATGACAGCGGAAAAGCAGTCGGTATAGATTGTCGTTAGCTTAGTGGAAACATAACCTACAATAAAAAAGTTCTATGAACTCTGAAAAGGAGATTCATAGAACTTTACTATATCTATTATGAAACAATTTTGATTATTACGCTGAAACACGCTTTCTGTCAAACCGTTTTTTAACCTTTCGCATTTGCTTAATGACTCTTGTTCTTTTTTCAAGTTCTACAAGTAGGATTGGCATGAACGATAAAACTGCAACTATTGACCATTCAACCGTTGATAGTGCAACGACCTTAAACACTGCTGAAATGCCAGGAATCATTACTACAGATACTTGAAGCAATAAACCTACAATAAATGCTCCCACAAGATATAAATTTACAAAAGGATTAATATGCCTTAAGGAAAGATCACTTCTCATGTTAAATGCATGAACAAGCTGTGAAATACTTAGCACTGAAAACGCCATTGTCCTTCCAATTATTGGGACTGGTGTAATGTCAAAGAAAGTTGCGCCTATTGCAAATGCAAGAAGGGATAAAACCCCTATCATACAGCCTTCAATTGCTATTTGTGATGCCATACCACCGGAAAACAAGCTTTTCTTAGAATCAAAAGGCTTTCTTTTCATAATGCCTTTTTCAGGAGGATCAACTCCAAGAGCAATTGCTGGCAGCGAATCAGTAACAAGGTTAACCCAAAGTAAATGTATTGCCAACAATGGTGAAGGCCAGCCTAAAAGCAGAGCAGTAAAAATGGTTATAATCTCACCAATATTACTTGAAATAAGAAAATGTGTAGATTTTCTTATGTTTGAGAAAATACCTCTTCCTTCTTTAACAGCCTTAACGATAGTTGTAAAATTATCGTCAGTTAAAATCATATCAGCAGCACCTTTAGCTGCATCGGTGCCTGTTATGCCCATTGCACATCCAATATCTGCTGATTTTAAAGCAGGCGCATCGTTAACACCGTCACCTGTCATTGCAACAACATTTCCGTTCTCCTGAAAAGCTTTAACTATCCTGACTTTATGCTCCGGCGAAACCCTTGCAAAAACAGTGTATCTATCAATTTTTTCAGCTAGCTCTTTTTGGGAGGTTTTTTCTATTTCTTCACCGGTCATTGCCATGTCCATTTCATTCATAATACCTATTTTTCGCGCTATTGCCTTTGCAGTTAACACGTGATCGCCGGTTATCATCGCAACCTTTATACCAGCTCTTTTACACAATTCAATTGATTCCTTAACCTCTTCACGAGGAGGATCAATCATGCCTGCAAGTCCAACGAATATTAGATCCTTTTCAATTGCTTCAGAGCTTATAACAGAAGGCAAAGAACTTATGTGATTGCATGCAACCCCAAGAACCCTTAAAGCTCTTTCTGCCATTTGTGCGTTTTGTTCATTAATCTTTGATCTTGTTATTTGATTAAGCTGTGATTTTCTGCCATTGTCCATATGATAAATACATTTACTTATAAGTACATCAGGCGCACCTTTTGTTATTACCAAATATCCGCCTTCTCTTTTTTTGTGAATGGTGGTCATCAATTTCCTGGAGGATTCAAAAGGTATTTCAGAAACCCTTGGATTTTCTAAATCCAGCAGATCTTTCCTAAGTCCAATACCTGAGGCGGCTCTAACAAATGCAATTTCAGTAGGATCACCAATAAATCCTGCATTGTCGGAGCTTGGGCGGCTGTCATTGCACATAGATGCGTATTTTAAAACCTGCATTCCGTCATCACTTTGCATTTTTACACTGCCATGTGAGTTTGAAATTTCTACGATCTTCATCTTGTTTTGAGTAAGAGTACCGGTCTTGTCCGAACAAATAACATTTGCACTGCCTAAAGTTTCAACCGCAGGTAGTTTCCTTATTACGGCATTGCTGGCCGACATTCTTTGAACTCCGATTGCAAGCATTATGGTCACAATTGCAGGCAAGCCTTCGGGGATTGCGGCAACCGCAAGGCTAACAGAAGTCATAAACATCTCAAAGTATGAAGCTTTATGTAAAACACCAAGGGTAAAAACCAGCACGCATATTATAATTGCAGCAATTCCGAGAAGCTTACCTGTTTCTGACAGTTTTCTCTGCAATGGCGTTTCAGGGGCTTCGTTTTCCATTATAAGCCCAGCAATTTTGCCCACTTCAGTGTTAATTCCTGTTGCAACAACAACGCCTTCAGCCTTCCCATACGCAACTGTTGTGGAAGCGAATATCATATTCTTTCTGTCGCCAATGGAAGAATCCTTTTTAAATGTTAAATTACCGTCCTTTTCTACCCCAACAGATTCACCTGTAAGAGAGGCTTCTTCCATTTTCAAATTTGAGGACTTAATTATTCTTGCATCAGCACATGCTATATCACCTGTTTCAAGAATGAGTATATCTCCCGGTACAACGTCCGCAGCAGGAACAAGCAAAACTTTGCCGTCACGTTTTACCTTTGCTGTAGGAGCAGTCATTTTTTTAAGGGCTTCAATGGATTTTTCTGCTTTATTTTCCTGGATAACTCCCAATACTGCATTAAGTGTTATGATTGCAAGAATGATGATTGGATCAAAAAAATCTGCATCACCGTTTATGATTGAAGCACCAAAGGAAATTGCAGCTGCTGCCAACAATACGATTATCATAAAGTCCTTAAACTGTGAAAAAAAATGTACTATTATTCCCGGTTTCTTTTTTTCCTCTAACATATTTTTACCAAACTGACCTTCCCTTTTAATAACCTCCTTAATGGAAAGACCTGTTGAGGGATTACTCAAATAGTAATCCAATACTTCTTTAGCTGTTTTTTCATGCCATATCATTTGTAATTCACCCCAGTAAGTAGTATTAGCACGTCCTTTTTCTTGAACAAGCCTTATATTATATATGCACTGTATGTAGATAAAAGAACCAATTTTGTATAGTTGGAAGCTTTAATATAGAGAACCAATAGTAGAAGCATAGGTAATGACCCTTTAGTGTCGGTATAAAGTGGAATTGATATATATGTCATTCCTCACCAAATTCATGTTCAAACATACTATAAATAGTAAACCGCTTTAAGGAGAGTGCAAAAAAGCATTATAAAAAGAAGGAGCTTTTAAACAAAAGGTCCTAATATGAGGTGTAACTATGTTTATAACCATATGCCTGTTGGCGATCTCTTTGAGTATCGACGCACTGGGTATTGGTATTACCTATGGCGTCAGAAATATCAAAGTCCCTTTTCTGGCAAAGCTGATAATATGTATCTTTACGGTTATCACAACAAGCGCATCTTTGTTTTTGGGGAAACTGACCGCATCACTTATTAGTCCTCGGTTTGCAGAATTGTTCGGATGCATGTTACTGGTTTGTATGGGATTGTGGATAATACTTCAATGCAGGAATAAAAAAATGGATGAACAGATAATTGTTCCCAAACAAGATAAAACACTACTTGATCTGTTTATAAAGTCTATGGGAATCTCGATTAAAATAATGAGGCATAGGCAAGACGGAGACATGGATCATTCCAATGTGATTGAAGCTAAAGAAGCCTTATATCTGGGTTTGGCGTTATCCATTGACTCCATAGGCGCAGGGTTTGGTAGTGCTGTGGCAGGACTTGATTCAATGTGGATTCCTGTGATAGCAGCATTGTTTCAAATTATATTCCTTGGTTCTGGTGTGTATACCGGAAGAAAGATACAAAAGGCAATAAGGATAGATAATAGAATTTGGACTTTAATGTCAGGAGTAACGCTTATTTCACTTGGAATTATAAGATTTATGAATTAAAAAAATACCTGTAGGCAAAAACCCACAGGCATTAAAGATTATTCAGGTTTCTTATTACAGGTAAGATATTCTGTAAAGAAACATCTGTTACATGAAGTACAACGCGCCTTTGATCTGTCGCCGTTATTCCATCTGTTAAAGAGGTCAGGTTCGCAGATTAGAGGTCTACATAGTGACAAAGCAGCAATATTTCCTTTGTTTAAGAAATCTTCAGAAACGCTTGGAGTTCTGTATCCTCCAACACTGATAACAGGCGTATTAATCTCAGAAGCAATTTTAAGAGCGCCTTCTGCAAAACTTCCTTCTTGACTCTCATCTGATATTTTTCTAAACGGAATTGAAAACTTATCTCTTCCAAGTCCAGAACTGATTTCAATTGCATCAATACCTTTTTTCTCAAGTTCTTTACAAACCCAAAGACATTCTTCACCAGTTAGGCCAGGCTCTGAAAGGTCAGTGTAGTTTATTTTAACGAAAATAGGATAGTGTTCGCCAACAGCCGATTTAACTGCATCATAAACCTCAAACAACATTCTGGCTCTGTTTTCTATGCTACCACCATATTCGTCTTCTCTTTTATTATAGAAGGGGCTCATAAACTGGCTAAGTAAATATCCGTGTGCACAGTGAATTTGAACGCCGTCGGCACCTGAGTCCTTGCATTTTAATGCAGCCTGTGCAAAATCATTTATAACAGCCTTAATCTCATCTTTAGTCATTGCTATTGCAGGATGGTCTTTGACCTCCAAAGCTTCAGAAGGACCTTTTGGACAATCACCTTTATCATAAACTGCCGCTTTAACTCCACAATGAGCGATTTGGACAATTATTTTAGCGCCTTCACTGTGTACGGCATTAGCTAAATCACTAAAATTTCCATGAAAGCTTTCGTCATAAACTTTTGCCATTGAAGGCATAAGACAAGAGTCATAGCTAACACCCATCATGCCTGTTATTATTAACTCAACGCCGCCTTTGGCAAGGTTTACATACAATTCCTTTAAGTAAGGCGAAATTACACCGTCTTTAGAACCGCCGTATTCAAGGGTTGCGCTTCTTATAAGGCGCTTACCTATTTCAATCTTTCCCAGCTTTACAGGCTCAAATAATGTTTTCATCTACTTCCTCCTAAATTATTGTTGATTTCACATAGCTATACTTCTTAAATAAAAAGACGTATCGTATTTCAGGATTTTTTACTTCAGACAAGGAAGAAAAACCCGCACGTGCCGCAATAGGTACGTAAAGTGCTTTGCTGACGCAGTATGAAGATAAAAAGACCCCAAAGGCTGTATGGATTTTGTCGGTTAAGGAGTATATATAACATTCAGTATAAATTCACTAATAATCTTTGTCAACCATATGGAAAGATTTTGGGCATAAACAAAGCCCGGAACTGAGCCGGGCAGGTTATTAAATTTAATAAACCCTTATTGTAATTACGCTTTAGTAGGGTTTATGAGGGGTTGTATCTGTTTACCGTTTAACGCTGCCTTGATAGTATCAAGGAGTTTTTCTTCATTAAACGTAATTGATTTTTCTTTATTAACAGGGTCATCCTGGAAAAACGGGATAAAATAGATATTTTTTGTGTTTAACAGTCCCCCTAGATTAACGGCGTTGGCGCCTAAGATATCATTTGAGGAAATGCCTAAAACAACGGGGCTGTTGTTTCTAAGATGTGATTTAACTGCCATTGTCACAGTGCCGTCTGTAATTCCGTGGGATATTTTTGCCATTGTATTACCTGTACAGGGCGCTACCACCAAAATATCAAACATTTTTTCAGGGCCTATTCTTTCTGCATCGTTAATGGACATAATAATTTCGCTGTGGGTTATTTCAGAAAGCAATTCCTTTCTCTGGGAAACAGTGTTAAACTTTGTGTCCATTACTGCAACCGATTCAGAGATAATGGGTATAACTGAAAGTACCTCTTGTTTTAAAAGTTTAATATAGTCTATAAAACGGTTAAACGTGCAAAACGAACCGGTAATTGCAAGACCTACACGAATGTTTTTTAAATCCATTGCTATCCCCCCATTTTATCTATTTTTCAATCTCTGATAAATAGTTATATATGGTGCTTTTAATATATCCGGCTGTGGAATAAGGGGCAATACTGCCGGGCAGGGAACCTGTAAAGAGAACCTTAAGCCCTGCTTCCTTAGCGGCATCAAAATCAATCCCATAAGGAGGAGAGGAAAGATCTACGATTAATGCTTTTTTCATCACATACTTTATGTTCTTTCCATCAAGTAATAATTTAGGCACTGTATTGAATATGATATCCATTTCGCCAAGCAATGCATCCATATCCTCATACATTGTTGTAGAATAGCCATAACTATTAGCAAGCGCTTCCTCTTCTCTCTCCTTGACAACAGGAAATACATTTGCACCGATTCCATTTAACATTTTAGTTAGGATTTTTCCGATCCTTCCGTATCCTATGACCATGATATTGGAATTGTGCAACGTGAAGTTGGTATTTTCAATGGCTATTTTGATTGCACCTTCTGCTGTAGGTATAGCGTTAGGGGTATGGTTATGGAATTATTTAGAATTGCATAAATAGTTATACAATCTATCAATAATTATTGCTGACATATCATCCTTATGTTCATAGCCATTATTTATAAACTGCAAATAAATTTCACTGTTTACAGTCAAGATAGTATTTCTTATCCAAGTACCCAATCCAAAATGTAAGTTTTCACTTTTATTCATTACTTCAATTTTTGATTTTTCGTCCATATATAATATGATTATGAGAATAGCTTGAAAAATACAGGCCTCAAGGTTTTTATTCATTTATTCTATCCCTTCATTTGCGTTATATGGAAATAGTAACATAAAACTGACTACATTGCCATATATACCAAACTTTAATTTGCTATATATGGCAATATTAATTTAAATTTATTTAAGAGCTGAGGGATTTAATGGACACAAGAGAAGCGGTTGCAAATAGAATTGATGAATTGTGCAAAGAACGAGGGATAACTATTAATGGGTTAAGTTATATTTCGGGGGTTCCAAATTCGACAATTAAAGGGATTTTTTATAAGAGGAGTAAAAATCCAGGAATCGTCACCATTAAGAAATTATGTGATGGACTGGAAATTTCCTTATCTGAATTTTTTAATACCAGCTTTTTTAAAAGCTTGGAACAGGAAATTAAATAAAGTAAGCCCATTAGCAATAGGTGGAACATGATTGTTAACTTGAATATTATGATGCATGATATATTATTTTAAAAAAGAAATAGCGTATAGCTTATGAATATAAATTACTAGCCAAAGTCAGATTTGTTAATTATGCATACTCATTATAAACACCTGAAATAATTAATTATTATTTATTAGGAGGTTTACTATAATGGAAAGTAATATAATGCCTACGCCAAATATAACAATTAATACCGAACAAAATCTTAATGATAGCATATCATTGCAAGCGCAGATCATTCTTAATAATCAAATGATAAATTTATTTCTTCAGACAATTATAATGTTACTAGTAATCATATTGTTATTCAAAGCAATTAAATTTATTACCATACTAACAAATAGATATAAGAATATTAATCTTAAGGATAAATAGTATAGAAGAGTTTATTTTAATCTTTATCTGGTTTTTAATACAACTTATTAAAACACTTATAACGTGAAATAAAGATAAAATACCAATTTATATTATACAGATGTAATATTTGTATCTACATTCTTTGGAATTATATTTAAAGTTCCCTTATCGTCAACATAAGCAAGCAAAACATTAGAATAGTTCTCAATTTGTTGTTTTTCTAACTCAATATTTAGCCACTCTTCGTCTTGATTAATCAATTGTAAATGATTTTGGATTATTTTTCCGTCTATTATAATGTTAGTGCAAAGGCCTTGTTGGTTTACTGATATATTCATGTCCTTTGGGGTAAGAGGTCTTTTGGTAGATTTAAGAAGCACGCTTAGCTTTCCACTTGTTTCTAATATACCGAATTCAATATCTGAAACATTAAACACATCTTTTTGTCTGCATTCTTCTAATAGGTCATTTACAGTAAGTTTTGTTTTTTTAAGCCCTTGCTCAATAATTTTACCGTTTTCTATCAGTACTATTGGCATACCATCTAGTACCTTTCGTCCTGTATAACTTTTGGTACTGACAAAAGTAAGGATAAGTGAAAACAGTGTGAAAATTATTAATCCTACAAGCTCATCTGTAATACTGATTGAGGGGTCGATAGCACCTTGTGCGGCTATAGAGCCAATTGAAATTCCTACTGTATAGTCGAAAAAATTAAGTTGTGCAATCTGTTTCTTTCCCATAAGTCTGGCTAAAAAAAACAATGCACTTACCGAGATTATTGAACGGATAATAGTTTGGTATATTAGCATAGATATTTACTCCTTGGTTTTGTTTATTAAAGGATTATGTGAAGGTTTTCTAACTTATTAGATAGTATGCAACAATTCATTTGAACTCATTCTGTATTAGTCAATTTTAATGGGGGACTTAAATTGGATGATATAATAAAAAATTTAAAATGGTCTATAGGACTAGGTATATTAGAGTTAACAATGCTTTTATATATTATTTATTGTTTGATGATTTTTAAAAACATTCCTCTCTTATTCTATAGTATCTCTGCAATGTACATTAGCACTGGTATTACTATTGCATACAGAGGTATACGCTCTTTAAATAAGATAATACTAGACTATCGAGATGAAAAAAGAACTAATACGCTCTGCAAATACAAAACTAAATATAAGATTATATTAATAAATACAATCCTATCATTTTTTATAATAGGGTCTACTTATATTGAAAACCGTAATATTCAATTTATTTGCATCATTGCATCTGTTTTTATGGTTGGATTAAATCTTTATTTATCCTTTTATCATTATAAACAACGTTTTATATTTAAATGCTGTCTATCAAACTCAAAGATTGAATTATAACCGTGTAATTGTCTTTATATCCTGCCGTAATGTATTCCATCCTGAAATAAAGAGGCAGGAGTTTTAACTTAACATCAATGAAGTCATTATAAATTATAATCTGTTCTACTACCTCACTCTTGACGTTATCACATTTGTATATATTTTCCTCGAAACAAATATCAGTCTGTGGGCTTTTCTCTTGTTTAAGATTTTCAATCTTATGTTTAACAGTATTAATCTCATCATCGTAAAAGCGGTTCATAAGCTGCATATCATCATTTGAGACTGTGCCTTCAAGGTATGAATCTAATAATTTTTTTTTCTTTTTAGTTAATGTGACAAGCCTTGCATTCAAATCGTTTAACGTTTGGTTACTTAAGGAAGTATTATTTAGTGATTTTAATTCAGTTAATATTGATTCAAAAATTTGCTTTTTGTCTATAGGCATTTGCTCCAATAAATATTCAACACAAAAATTGACTGCTCTTGAATTTATCATACGCATATTGCAGGATTGCCCACCTTCTTTTATTCGCTTGTGACAACCCCATGCTAAATATTCTCTGCCGTCTTTGCGTGTGCTTTTTTTAGGCACAAAGGTAGTGCCGCAATTTGAACAAATTATTTTGCCGCTACACCAATAACGGTTTGAGTGCTTTTTATAATCCGCCTTGGAACTTCTTTTTGCTAACTCTGCTTTAACTTTTTCCCAAATATCCCTTGAAATGATACCCTCATGGTGATCCTTAATGTAGATCTTTTTTTCAAGGTCTTTGTTTAATACTTTCTTATGGGTCAGATAATCCACTGTAATGTATTTTTTTTGTAACAAATCCCCAACGTACTTTTCATTTTTTAATATCCTTAGAACCATGGAGCTTGACCATTTACCGGACTTTGATTGAGGAGGCTTTATACCTTGTTCAAAAAGCTCTCTTGCTATCACATGTGTGCCTTTTCCTTCGTGTAAGAATTTACTGAATATGAGTTTTACTATTTCTGCTTCTTCCTGGTTTATAGTTAGACAACCGTTTTTTGTTTCAAACCCAAATGTGGAATTATTACCAAAGACAACACCCTTTTCCATACTTCGTAGCTGTCCCCATTTGACCCGTTCAGAGATTTTGCGGCTTTCCTCTTGGGCAACACTTGCCATGATAGAAAGCCTGAACTCACCATCATTGGCCCTTGTATCTATATTATCGTTTATAAAAAATACTCCCACATTATATTCCTTTAGTAATCTTGTATAATTAAGAGCATCAACTGTATTCCTTGCAAAACGTGAGACTTCTTTTGTTAGAATAAGATCAATTTCATTGTCCATGGCTGCTTCGATCATTGCATTGAATTTCAACCGCTTTTTGGTTGACGTACCGGAGATGCCTTCGTCAGCGTAAATACCAACAAGATCCCATTCTTTATTTTCCTTTACATACGAAGTGAAATAATTTATCTGATTTTCAAGTGAATTTAATTGATCTCCTTTATCGGTTGAAACTCTGCAATAAACGCAAACCCTAAGCATACACCGCATATCCCCCTTAATGATATGTATTTAAAAGTTTGTTTAATTGTTCTCTTGTTATGATCTTTTTCTTAAATAGTTCCTTAACTATTCCTGTTTTCAATGCTTGAGTTAATAATTTTAATTGTTCATCAGAAATATTCATAACAGCACTTCCGGTTGCGACGTTATTAATAATATATGCCTGAAGTACGTGTA
>CAZTAY010000055.1:0-16455 GCA_964611655.1 uncultured Eubacteriales bacterium | reverse complement strand
TGGTATTGTTGTATTTTCTCCTGTTACAGTTATTCCGGTATTGTAAATATCAGGTTTTAACAGATTAGGAGTGTTTTCTCCTTCACCCATTACTACACCTTTTCCAATGTTATTGTAATCAGAGATAATACAGCGTTTGATTATAGAACCTGCTCCAATCACGGTTCTTTCCATTACAATTGAGTCTTCTACAACAGCATCCTCTTCAATTATAACTTCAGAGCCTAGAATAGAATTTCTTACAGTTCCATAAATCTCACAGCCCTCTGATATTATGCTGGATTTGATTTCAGCGGAAGCGCCGGTGTATTGTGGGGGCTGATGATCAGTGTTTGTGTAGAGTTTCCAAAAATCATCATATAGGTTAAACTCAGGCAAGGTCTTAATCAATTCCATATTTGCCTGCCAGTATGACTCGACAGTTCCTACATCCTTCCAATAATCCTTGAACCTGTATGCATACATAGTTTTTCCTTCAGAAAGCATTTTTGGAATAATATGTTTTCCGAAATCAGAATCCTCATGTATAACGCTGTCTTCTTTTAGCGCCTTTTTCAGAACCGACCACGTAAATATGTAGATCCCCATTGACGCAAGATTATTTTTGGGATTTGAAGGCTTTTCCTCAAACTCGTAAATTCTATCGTCTTCTTTAGTGTTCATTATTCCAAAACGACTAGCTTCTTCTAAATCAACTTCCAAGACAGCAATTGAAACATCACAATTACGATTTTTATGAAAATCAAGCATTATGGAATAATCCATTTTATAAATATGATCTCCTGACAGTATCAAAACATAATCAGGATCATAAGCTTCAATATAACCAAGGTTTTGATAGATCGAATTTGCAGTTCCGGAGTACCAATTACCCTCCTCTCCTCTAAGATGTGGAGGTAAAACCGTAACACCGCCGTATTTACGGTCTAAATCCCAAGGTATGCCTATTCCAATATGTTTATTAAGTCTCAGCGGTTGATATTGCGTTAATACCCCAACAGTATCAATATCAGAGTTTATACAGTTTGACAAGGGGAAATCAATTATCCTGTATTTTCCGCCGAATGTTACGGCGGGCTTTGCAATGTTCTTTGTCATGATACCTAAGCGGCTTCCTTGTCCTCCTGCCAAAAGCATTGCAATAATTTCTTTTTTGGGCATAATGTCCTCCGTTCATTATAATTTTTACGCAAATCATTAATTATACAGAACACAGGAAAATGTAACAAATAATTCCTATATTTATATAATAACACAATATTATGGTTTTGCACAATAACCAATTTTTAATCCGCTAAAAATTTTTTATCCTATAAATTAGCACAATTTAGCTTAGATTTATAAATTTAAAACAAAAATAATAAACAAAAGAATACCCCTTACTGATCCGTTTTATTCAAAAGTGCATGAAAAGGATTATCAGGGGATTTTTTTGTCTGTATAGAGTTCTTTCAATAACGGTTTTTATTAAGAAAGTTTCACATTAATTGCTATGACATGACATTTATGAAACACCTTAATTTAGATTTTAGAATAGAAAGAAATCTAATTACTATATGAGTATGGCGGAATAACCCCGTATGGTACGTCACCGCTAATAACGGTATTAACAACTGCAATTTTTCTTTTTACTTCTACTTGGCTTTCTTTAAGCGGATTTACTACTACCACTGAAATTTTTGCATTTATCCATACCTGGAAATTTACTTGGTTTATACCGGCTGTTGCAAAGGATGTTTCATAGTCCACAATACAATTGGATTTAGGTTTTAAAGATACATTAAATACCTCGGGACCTGAGTTTGCAAACATTTCTATTCCGGTTATAACACCCAGTGGCAGGGAAATAATTTTGTTTTGTTCAAACTCAAATTCCTTTAAAACCCTCTCGCCTATATTGGCACAGAGTTTGTTTATTAGAACTGTGTTTGCAGAAAAGGTTGAATTACTAATACTGCCTTGGGTACTTCTTATGTAAAAATCAGATGATGTTATGCCCATTTCTTCAATTGTACTATTAACAGCCTTATCAATTGTTGTTGTCGCCTTGTTTATTCCTTGAAATTCTGATATTTTCAGTACTGGCGGTAAAACCCTTTTATTCACATATAATACAGCCACTAATAAAATTAAAACAAATATGAATACTTTTATCATAATTCCAAGTCTATTTTTCCGGGCTTTTTTTTTCTTTCTTTTCATAAAAGTATTCTCCCAACTATAATGTTTTATCGCACCGGCGAAAGGAAATTTTATAAATTGCAGTTCTAGCTAAGGTCAGTCTAGGTGAAAGATATTTTAGTTTTATAAATTTTCTCAGCCGGTGCGACAATCATTAAAGTTTTTTGATAAGTGGAACGCCTGACATAGTTAAATATTTTTCTTTGGTTGCTAGGCCTCCTCGTATATGCCTTTCAGACTTGTTAATCTCCAAGACTCTTCGAGCGTCATGAGCGAGTTTAGGATTAATCCTTTCAAGTCTTTCAGTGACATCTTTATGTTTGGTTGTCACTAATAAGAACTTATATGAGCGTTTTGATGCAAGCCTATGTCAGAAAATAATTTTAGATATATATCAACCTTTCCGTCTTCATCAACAATAATTTTTTCTATAATTTTTTTAAGCTGGGCATTGGTCATGTTTTCCAAACATAGTATCGATTGGACATCCGAAAACGTGTGCAGAAGAATATCCTCCAGTTGTTCACCTTTACCTAAATTATATTTAACCAGTTTAAGTTCAGTTTCCAGCTTTTCAATTTCTAAATTTAACCCACCTACCCTTTCGCGCAATTCCTCCCGTGTGATTAAATCATCGTTATACATATCCATATATTTTTGTCTGGATTTGTTTGCCCTTTGAAGTTTCTCCTTGAGCTGTTCTTCATGCTCCTTATTGTCTTCTTTTGTATGGTATATGCGATTAAATTCCTTTCTAATGCTTTTTAAAACACCTGCTTTTGAATTGAGTATATCTGTGAAATAAGATTTTATTGCATCCATCAATTCCTGTTCATCTATTTTACTTTGGTTGTTACAACTCCCTGCACCCTTTGCATTCCTTCCGCTACACACCCATTTTATGTAAATGTTCTTGTATACCCTTTCAGTGCGCCTGAAACTATAACCACAGCAGCTACATTTAATTAATGTTGAAAACAAATGTTTGTTGCTCTGTCTTTGGTGATTTATGTTAAAAGATGTGTGCCTGCTTGAAAGTATCTTAGCAGCCTTTGTAAAGACTTCATCATCTATAATCCTAAGCTCCGGTTTTTCCACAACAAACCACTCTATTTCATCTTTTTCTTTTCGTGTTCCTGTGAGAAAATCCTCTACTTCTTGTTTGCCGTTTATTATTTTGCCTGTATAAATTTCATTTGATAGAATTCTTGCAACAGCGTTTTGTGACCATTTGCAATTTCTTTTCGTTTTTAAGCCTTCTGCATTTAGAATCTGAGCAATTTTGTTTGCTCCGTTTCCACTTTCAACATACAGATCAAAAATCCTGCAAACCACTGCTGCTTCTTTTTCATTTATTTTAAGATTAAAGTAATCGCCTTTGGTCTTGTCATAACCATATACTATATTTGGCACCCTACCCTTTTGCGCATTTATTTTTTTGCCAAATTTAACACGCTTTGAAGTGTTTGCGCTTTCTTCTTGGGCAAGAGCACCAAAAATAGTTAATACAAACTCCGAATTGCCTAAGACTGTTTGGTTTGAGGTCAAAAAAACCGTTTCAATGCCCAGGGCTTTTAATTGCCTAATTGAATTCAAGAAATCCACCGTATTTCTGGCAAACCTTGAGATGTCCTTAACAACAACAGTATCAAACATCCCCTGCCCTGCATCATTTAAAAGTCTTAGGAATTCTTTTCGGTTTTTAATTTTTGTGCCTGAAATACCTTCATCAGCATAAATGCGAACTAGTTTGTGATTATTGTTTTTTGTATATTCCTCAAAAAATTGTTTTTGGGCGTCAAGGCTATTTAGCTGGTCATCCTTGTCCGTTGACACCCTACAATAGGCCGCAATATTCATATTCTATCTCCACCAAGCCCAAACCCAAGCCAAGCATACATTAAATGGGTTATGAATCTACTACTCACACACAATATACCATTCCAGTGCCATTTATTCAATAAAGTTAAGTTTGCAAAACTCTGCAATAATCGACTTTTCAAACAAACTATGTCTCTTTCCGATATTATAATAGTACATTGATACTACTAAACTGCTTACAAAGGAAAAAGCTAAATCACCCATTGTATCAAAAACCCCGGTAGTTTCTGTATGCTGGCAATCGTAGCCAGTTGTTAAATAAACCGTACACTCAATGAATTCACCTATTACAGCAATAAAGATTGCAAAAAACAAAGAAAAAAGCACTGCCGATACCCAGTTTGCTTTATATTTTTTGTTTAAATATAAAAATAGTATCAAACCAAATATGCAATTTAAAATGCCTGATAAAAAGTGAACACCCTTGTCAAAGTGCATGTATTTATTATACCCATCAAACACAAAACCAATATTATATCCAAGAATCAAAAATATCATTATGAACGACCATAATCTGTAAGGCAGTTTTATTTTTAGCTTTCTAAGAACTAAAGGAATTATAAAAAACACTATTATCCCTATTCCCATATATAGGGCTGCATGTTTTCCTTGAAAGAAGTCTATTAACCCTAGTCCAACACCTGATAGTATAAATACGCACACTAAAAAATAATAAAGAACTTTATAAAACTGATTTTCCTTCATGTCTATTACCTTCTTTTTAATTAGTTTTTAAAGACACGCAATAACTATTAAAAGTTATCATAATATATCGTAAAATTATGTTAGGGGGTTTTAAGTGATATGCAATATTATTATGGAGACAATAATATATTACGTGCGTTGGATGAAGCTGAATTCTGGAAACATCAGGAGGCTGAACATACCACGGTGGTTATTTTAGTGACTCCCAACCTAGAAACTACATATATCTCCAGACTCAAACAATTCGGTTATGACTTTCATGTGATACAAGCGGAAATAGTTAAGTACATCCAAAGTATTACCAGATCAAAAGGACATATAGGACCTGAACTCCATATGCAAATCTTAAAACTAATCAGGCAAGCAATTGAACAAAGCCGCTGGTTTGTAGATTTATTGGAGGAGATGCTACAAGATAGCGAAGCAGTTAAATCTAACACTTCATCTCAGACTGTCATCAATCACCTCATCAGAGAATCTCAATATTTCATCGGGATAGATCAACTGGTTTTATTCTAAAATTTAGTATCTACATTGAATTGAAAATTATGTATTATAATTACACAAAACAAGCCCTGACCAAGGGAGTCAGGTCTTAATGATATCGCTAAAAATACAGCTTTTTCAGTGGTAATTTTCCAAAGCACTCTATAATTCCCCCCTAGAAATGCCGCAAATGCGGCATTTCTGTTAAAATTCTTTGCTTCTTTCTTATAAGAAAGAAGTGGGGTTCGGGGCAAAGTCCCGAGGTTTATATCATTTGCCAACAGTCTCACAATCCCTGAACATGAGAGTCAGGTCTTTATAAATATTATTTAATACTTTGAGGAAACCGAAAAACATTATAAGGATCATAACTATGTTTAACTTGTTCCAGTAACGGCACATTTCCCCCAAAATAATTATGTTCATAGTCTGGAAGCTCAAGTAATGGAAAATTAATATATGAACCTTCTGTGATGTCATATATGTATTTAAAATTATTTAGCACCCACTTCACATTTGCATCCTTATAAACATTGTTCTCCCATACAGACTGTATAGCCATTATATACTTAGCATCTCTATAGTAAAAAGCAGTGTCATGCTTTCCTACTTCTCTAACCTTCCCACCTAATCCGTAAATCGAAATAGAAGTCAAAATTGAACCTTCTGCTCTTTCTTGATTTACAATTGAAGCAATATTCGAAAGTTCCTTTACCGAATAAAACCTATTAACAAATCGTCCTGTTGTTTTAAACTTTTCAAAAGGCGGGTATGATCTTCCGATTTCGTTCATTACCTCTACAAATGTCCCGGTTTTGAAATATACTTCAACATTTCTTAACTCCAGCAGAGGCTTTAAGAGCATTTCTGTTTTTGCCCTAGAACCATAACAGATTCCTCTTAAATAATTGTAAATACCGTCAGCAGAAGTATTATATAACCCTCCACTGGCATTAATGCTGTTATCAACTCTATCAATCCAGTTTTGAAAAACTTTCATAAACTCAATCTGATCAATTAGTTTAGCCTTTGGATAGTATAATTCAAACAAAGTCACTTCACCGGATTTTGGCGGAAGTTTAAACTTCAAAGATGTTACAACCCCAAAATTACCTCCCCCTGCACCTCTTAATGCCCAAAACAAACTTTTGTTCTGGCAGTGGTTTGCTCTTAGAATCCTTCCTTTGTAATCTACAATTTCAGCTTCTAGTAATGAATCGCAACCAAGACCAAACTTCCTTGAAGAATATCCCCATCCTCCGCCTAATGCAAAGCCGCTGGCACAAACAGTGGGACAAGTACCACCCGGAAAAGCATAACCTCTTGCACCGATATAATTGTATAATTCTCTGAAATTAACGCCGCTGCCTATTGTAACCGTATTATTTTTTTCGTCCAAGCAAATATGTCTGATTCTGCTTAAATCAATTACCATAACATTATTGCCTGTACAATATCCTTCGTAATTATGACCACCAGATCGTATTCTTATGATCAGGTCATGTTTTATTGCATATATAACAGCTTTTCTAACATCGTTATAATCCTCACAATAAACAATTAAAGAAGGGTATCTTTGTATAGCTCTGTTCCAGATTTGACGAGCTTGATTGTAAGAAGCATCATCAGGGGTTACTATTTCCCCGTCAAAACAGTCGTACATTAAATTTATCACTACCTTTAAAATAATTCACTATTATTATATGGTTGTCTAATTAGCTGGTGTTACAAATTCAGTATAAAATAATAAAGATTGTGATTTTTTTATGGAACATATATAATATGCTTAACGTCATAACTATTGCAGTGGGATGCTTTAATATATTAAGTAAGCAACCCTTATACAATTCCGCTTTGATCGATTTAAAAATGTAAAGCGGATTATTTCAAATAATTGATGGGAGGTTATTATGCAAAATTCAAAGCTTAGGTTTGGCATTGTTCTGCTTGTTTGCATAGCCGTTTTATTTACATGCACATTAATGCTAGGTGCAGCAAATGGTGATTCTAGCAATCAAGGAACAATCGTATTGTTTGTAGGCAGCAATAATGCATTAAAGGGCGAGGAATTAATAAAAATTGACGAAAATGCTGGTGTGAGCCCTGTAATTCAAAACTCTACAACTCTTGTGCCTTTAAGGTTTGTTGCGGAAACATTAGGCGCTGAGGTTAGCTGGAATTCAAATGAAAATACAGCAACAGTTAAGTTAAACAATAAAAGCATTTTAATTGACTTTAATTCTAAGACAGCAGCAGTATTAGAAAACGGCAACAAAGAAAGCAAAACCTCTAAAATAGAATGTGGAATTTCACAGGGACGTGCCCTTGTTCCCATTAGATTCATTTCAGAGAATTTTGGCAAGGAAGTCTTTTATGACAGAGGTCTAATTGTTATTAGTGACACAAAGGATATTTATGATTCCGTTAAGGATAAAGAGCTGCTAGATGGTTTTATAAACAAACTGAACAGCCTTCCTATAGTGGGCAACAGTGAAAAGTTTAAGGAATTAGTAGGCACAAATAATCTATATAAATATGATAACTTTATTTTAAACGAATCAGCCACAGACGCTACAACAGATTCTACTGATGCTGCAGAATTCCAGGATAACAAAATAATGCAGGAAGCAACAGCGGCAGCCCCTGAAGCTCAAAGCTCAGACAGTGCAAAGAAAGAATCAGCAACAGGTGAAGCAGAATACAGTGATACAAATGTTCAAGTTCAAGGCGTTGACGAGCCGGATATTATTAAGACCGATGGTAAATTCATCTATTATGCAAAGGATAATGTGGTTTATGTAGTTAGCGTAAATAATGACGGAAGTTTAAACCTTTTAAACAAAATAAACTCTAATTCAACTAATTCAGAATACTATCTTAATGATATTTTCATTTATAATGACAAACTAATACTTATTGGCAATAAATATGAAAATGAACTACTGAAAATCAGCTCAAGGCGTTACTCTGATGTGTTTACAACAGTTCAGGTATTTGATTTAAAAGACAAAACGAAAGCAACGGTTGAGAAGGAGTTTGGCGTTAATGGCGAATACCTTCAAGCACGAAAAATAGATTCTTATGTTTATTTGGTTGCATCAAATTATGTTTATTCTGAGGCAGTGCCACTTGTTAAAGATTCTGCCGATGGCTCAACTTATAAGGACATAGGATATGACACCATGCATTACATTCCCGACTGTCCTATTTCACAAATGACTACTGTTGTTGGAATAGACCTAAATAAACCAAATGAAAAAAGCTCTGTGTTTTCGTTTTTAGGAAATAGCCGCAGTTTTTATGCATCCGGGGATAACTTATATTTAGCTGCTGAATACGATAATTACTCGGTTATGCCTATGCCTATGTCCTCAGACATTAAAAAAATTAAAGCAGACATTAATAGCAATAAAACAGACATTTATAAATTTTCTCTAAACAAAGGTAAGGTTACTTATTTGGCTAAAGGCAGCGTGGAAGGACGAATACTCAATCAGTTTTCCATGGATGAAAGCAAAGGTTATTTCAGAGTGGCAACCACTACAGAAAGCTATTCCAGCGGAAATTACAAGCAATATAACAATATAATTGTTATGGATGAGGTTCTTAATAAGGTAGGCGAAATAACTGATATCGCTCCTGATGAAAAGATTTATTCTGCTAGGTTTATGGGTGATAAGGCATATATAGTAACCTTTAAAACAGTTGATCCTTTGTTTGTTATTGACCTAAGTAGCCCTACAAACCCAAAAATATTAGGCGCTCTGAAAATTCCTGGTTATAGTGATTATCTACACCCTTATGACGAAAACCATATAATTGGGTTTGGTAAGGATACTGTGGAATATGATGGTGGTGCTTATTATAAAGGAATGAAGATTGCCATTTTTGATGTTTCCGATGTCACAAAACCTAAAGAAATGTTTACAGAAATGATTGGCGACAGAGGTACTGAATCGGAACTTCTAAGAAATCACAAGGCACTTTTGTTTTCAAAGGAAAAAAATCTGCTTGCATTTCCTATAACAGTCTGTGAGATAGAAGGCAAAGATAAGAAATCAGGAGATGCATTTAATGATATTATTGCATATGGACAATTTAAATTCCAGGGTGCATATGTTTACAATATAGATTTAAAAACTGGTTTTAAACTAAAGGGTAAAATAAGTCATTTGTCAGATGAGGATTATTTAAAATCTTCAATGTATGAAGGAAATTCTGACAACTATATAGATAGGATAATATTTATTAAAAATAACCTCTATACATTTTCAAAAAACATGATTAAATCCAATGATATTAACACAATTTCTGAAAAAGGAATATTAAAGTTAAATAACTAAAATTCACAAGTTAACGCAAGGAATTACCGGGGGAAACTCCGTTAATTCCTTGTTTTTTTATTGTTATGACTATTATAAATGGCATATGGAACAGTTTTCAAGTTCTATGACTAAATCTTAAAACTATTTTGTCTGTGAGGTAATATGGTATTTCGTTTGACATAACCAACTTACAAAATTTCCAGCTTCAAAATTGCAAGTTAGACATGAAGTTGCTCTATTTGAAATAATTACATGTATTATTTGTAATATACTGTAAAAAGTAGAATTATCAATGTTAGAACCTATGTTCAATAAACTACTGCCAAGCTTTTACTATAGCGAATTCAATTTAGAAAAAAGTTATTCCACTATTCTTTGTTAGGCCGGCTTGGTTTCATTCTGCCTTTCCAACCTGCTTAAATGGCATAAAGACATTTTAAACTCGGGCAACACATTATTGAACACAGTTTCTTAATAAAGTCTTTATTCAGAGGGAAATTATGGACAAGCTAAGAAAAAATTATTATGAAATTGCATTGGCACTGTCTATGACTCTCATCATATTAGTGCTTATTATGCTTTTTAACAGTTATTCTACTCTAAGCGGCAACGAGCTTATAGAATACAGTGAAAAGCGCTTATACGAAAATCTTATCCAGCAAAGGCATAATATTGTTGACATGTTTGAAAGGGAATCAAAAGCTATTGAAATAATTGCTCAAGGCTTGCAGGGCAGAAGCAATGAGGAAGTGGTTGAATACCTTGATAAATATTTTCAAAAGGGCGGATATGCATATATTGTTATTGCAGACCTTAATGGAAATGGTATAACAAACAACGGACAGTTTGTAAACATATCATTCAGGGATTACTTTAAAACAGTCATAGAAACAGAAAAAACCCTTATTTCAAATCCTATAAACACCCTTATGGGCGATGCACCACAAGCAGTTGCTGTCGCAACTCCTGTATATGATAAAAACAGGAGATTGGCAGGGGTTTTAGCCGGATGTTTAGACACTAGATATCTTAATTCTCAGCTTTTATCAGCTTTTAATAACAACGGTCATGATGTAGTAATTGAAAATGACGGAACTATTATTGTGGAAACTTCAAGTTGTTCAATTCATGGTGCTTTTGGAGGTAATCTTTCTGATGTTTATGCAGCCGGTAAATACATACAACAAGAAGGCTATCAAGGAAGTAACGAAGAAATCCGCAATCGAATTAACCATGACAAAGAAGGCCGTGTAAAAATAGTTCTCTCTGACGGCGTTGAAATTATTTCAGTATATGCTCCCCTTGGAATCAATAGCTGGTATATCTTTTCTATTGCACCCACAGAAAATCTAGGGATATTCTTTAGTAATACCCGCTCAGATTACACACAATTATCATTAGCCTGTATTGGGTTGCTTGCTACCCTATCCTGCTACATTATATTTTCACGGATGCGAATAGGCAAAAAAATTCTTGCAGTGTTGATTCTAGCAGTAATAATTTCCAGCTCAACAGGCGTATTAGGTGCATTTTCATTGGTGAGCACTTATGAAAGCTATTCTGAAATGTTAGATAATAATTATAACACTCTTTATCATTTAAATGGATTGTCTTTAAATATAAATAATACCATAAGAGCAATAAGGGATATAATCATTGCCGAGGACAAAGAAGATAAAGAAGAATCTCTTGATCAGTTAAACAAACTATATAGTCAAATTCTTAATGACAGAGAAACCCTGCTTGAAAACGCAAAAACCCAAAGAGAAAAGGAACTTCTAGAGAAATATTTGCAGGAGCTTCTTGAGGGACGAAAAGTTCTGAATGATGAAATACGCTTGGCAATGGATGGAGATACATCTGGGGCAATGTCGTTCTTCTTAAGGTATCACATACCCAAAATAGAAAATCTTGAAATCCTTGTAAGAGAGCTTACAACTCTAAATTTAACTGATGCAATGAACAAGAATGATAACCTGAAAAACAAAGCAAACTACACTATATTACTTGTAATTGTAATAATAGTTGCTTCAATAATCATTACTGTTGTACTTTGCTTGATATTAGCAAGAAGCATAAGCAGGCCTTTATCTAAGATTGAAAAAGCTGCAATGAAAATTGCAGACAACGATACAGGATTTGAACTGGACGTTGAAAGCAATGATGAAATAGGGGTGGTTGCTAAAATCCTGAACACTTCTGTGCGAAAAGCATTTATTGAGCTTTCGGACAAAAACCAAACCATTACAGAAAGCCTTTCATATGCACGAAAGATTCAGGGAAATCTACTTCCAAAGAATGATTCTTTTGAAAAATCATTTACAGACCACAATGTTTTATGGATGCCCCGTAACATGGTAGGCGGTGATATTTATTGGCTTGGAAACTTTGAAGAAGGAACTCTTCTTTGTATCTGCGACTGCACAGGCCACGGTACACCAGGAGCACTGCTAACAATGCTGGTTATATCTGCACTTGATAATATCGTTACTAAAAATAACTTTCATGACACAGCAAATATTATGTATGAGCTTGATAAAAAACTTGCCCATATTCTGCGTGGAAATAATGCATCTGAGGATTTGACATTAAAAGATGGTGTTGACATTTGCATAATTTTTAAATCCATATCAGGTGATGTTACTATCTCAAGCGCTAATATTTTAACATTTGTTTGTGACGGCAAAAAATCTGAGATTATTAAAAGTTCAAGACTTTTTGTTGGGGAGGGACGTATTTTGTCTAAAGATGAAGTGAAAAGGGTTATTATTCCTTATAACAAAGAAAACAAATTTTACATTGCGTCTGACGGCTTGTTTGATCAAATAGGCGGTATTCACAATGTTCCTTTTGGTTACAGTAAATTCAGTAACCTAATCCTCCAAAATCACAATGAAAAGTTGTCTGATACTACAGATAAAATTTTATTTGCATTTAATGAGCATAAAGGCGATGAACTTCAACGGGATGATGTTATGCTTATTAGCTTCAAGCCCTAAGGAGGAAAGAAATGAACGATTTATTTGAGCGGGAACAAGCGGTTTTAGATCATATTAAAGAATATCTAAATTCCCTATCAGATGTTAATCCGAAAGTTAAGGATGATTCTGCCTTCATACCAATTGAGTATGAGCGCCTTCTTAGGCAGCTAAAAAGAATAACATTAATTTCGGATAAGGCAACAGGAATTCTGAACAACGATAAGCAAAAGTTACTTGATAAAATAAACATCGATCCATTAACAAACATCGGCAACAGGCGGTTTCTTGAAAAGAATTTGACACGCTATATTAAAACACTGTCACGTTCAGGTGGGTTTCTAACAGTGATGATGGTTGATATAGACTTTTTTAAATTATTTAATGATACCTACGGACATACAGTGGGGGATGAATGTCTTAAAAAGGTTGCAAAAGCAATTGAAGCTTCCGTTGACAGAGCTGAAGATATTACTGCAAGGTATGGAGGCGAGGAGTTTACAGTTGTACTTCCTAATACCGATAAACCAGGCTCCATTATTGTTGCCCAAAGGATTGTTGATAATATCAAAGCATTAAAGATACCCCACGAGAATAGCCATGCAGCTCCTGTAGTAACTGTTTCTGTTGGTGTAACAGGAACTGTTCCAGTATACGGATATTCGGTTACGAATTATATTAAACGTGCAGACGACGCTTTGTATCTTTCAAAGAATAACGGTAGAAATCAATTTACCTTTGTTGATTTTGAGGAGGAGCACAATGACAGACCATAGCCTATTTGAATACTACAACTTAATGACGCAAAATAAAATGAATATTATATATATGGGTCCAATGTGGACAGATGGTATTGGCGAATTAGGCTTCACCTTAAAAAGATTTCTTGAAATTGAAGATATTCCATATATAACATCTCAGGCAGTCTTTTCTGTGTTTGTTGAACAGATGAATAATATTGTCTACTATTCTGTTGACAAAGAATCCCAGCACAACAATAAAATAGCTTCAAAAGGAATTTTTACTTTAAGCACCCATGATAAAAAATATCTAATCCAAGCAGGAAACAAAATGAATAAAAAAAGTATTGCTTTAATAAAAGAACGTATTGACCTGCTTAATACTATGAACAAGGAAGAGCTTCGAAAATACTACCGCGAAAGGATGTTGACCAAAGACGAAAACAGCGAAAGTCGGGGAGCAGGATTAGGACTGATTGAAATTGCTAAACGAACAAGCGAACCTATTCAATATAATTTCGTTGACATTGACGAAAATGTTTCTTTCTTTTCTATGTCCGTGACCATTAGTTATTAAAGGAGCTAAAATATGTTTAAACTTGAAAAAGAAAAAACACATTCTACACCGTATATTTTAGTAGATGAAAGTATCGGTTATATGAAATTTGTGGGAGAGTCATACAACGAAAATGCTCTCGAATTTTATAGGGAAATTATGATCTGGTTAAAGGAATACTTGCAGACAGAATTTGGTTTGTTTACATTTGACTGTGAGATGCAATATTTCAATAGCTCTACTGCAAAGCTGCTGCTTGAAATGTTAATGCTAATGGATAATGCTGAACGTGAAAATAATCATATCGTTATAAACTGGATCTGCCATCAATTCAACGAAGTTATGGTTATGTGCGGAGAGGACTTTCAGCTTGACTTGTCAAAGCTTGAGTTTAACATGATTATTAAAGATGCAGAAGAATAAGGAATATTCAAACAACATACAATTGCTTCAACTATTAAACAATCCCAAAACAGTTAGGCGAAAAAGGGTTAACATGCAATAACCGCCGCCTCGTGCCCAAAGACACTTTAAGCCTAAATGTTGGCAATGTTTGGTTGGTTAAGCAATATCCTAAGCAAAAAGGAGGTTACGAATATATGGAGGCTATAATGGAAGCCATCAATGTTCAGAAAGAATATTCCATGGGAGAGGTGGTTGTTAATGCACTAAAAGGCATTAGCTTTTCCCTTTATTCAGGCGAATTTATTGTTGTGCTTGGACCTTCCGGTTCAGGCAAAAGCACCATGCTTAACATAATCGGTGGCATTGATAAACCCTCGTCAGGCTCGATTGTTTATAAAAACAAGGATATTACTAAGTTTTCTGAAAAAGAGCTTACTAATTACCGTAAAAAAGCTGTTGGTTTTGTTTTTCAATTCTATAATCTAATTCCAAATCTAACCGCAAAAGAAAACATAGTTCTGTCATCAGAACTTTCAAACGATCCTATTCCTGCCGATGATTTATTAAAAAACATCAATATGACAGAAAGAGCAGACCATTTCCCTTCACAATTATCAGGTGGTGAACAACAAAGGATTGCAATTGCAAGAGCAATAAGCAAAAATCCTGATATTCTATTATGTGACGAACCTACTGGCGCGTTGGATTTTAAAACTGGCATACAAATTTTAAGGCTTTTGAAAGATTTTAACCAAACATACAAAAAAACAGTCATTATTATTACTCATAACATTGGAATCGGCAAGATGGGTGATAGAGTGTTTTATATTAAGGACGGTGAAATTGAAAAAACAGTTGTAAATGAAAATCCCGTTGCTCCCGAAGAGGTGATGTGGTAATGCTTTTAAAAAAGTCCATACGTTCCATTTGGAATAATAAAAGGTCATATGCTTCTTGTATTTTCCTGATTACCATTGGAATATTGATGTACACAGCTCTTAATATAGCAGTTGCAGGGCTTGACTTGTCTGTTAGTAGCTTTTACAAGGACTACAATCTAGCTGATATATTCGTTAAGGTTCAATCCATTCCAAATACTTCTATTGACAGCTTAAACAATATTGAAGGCATTGAAAGCAGCCAATTGCGTCTGGTTGAGGATGTACGTACAGAAGTTCCTGGATCTGACGAAATGATAACAATCAGGCTAATCTCACAAGAAAAGGACCAGAAGCTTAATAACCTTCTTATAACAGGGACTGAATTAACAAACGAAATGGATATTATAGTTAATGAGACATTCCTTAAAGCAAATAACTTAAGTCTCGGGGATCAGATTTCTGTTTTTTATGAAGGCAAAGCATTCGATTTTAATATTTGTGCCACAGCAATAAGTCCGGAATATGTATACATAACGAAAAGTGCAACGGATATATTGCCTGACGAAAGTGGTTTTGGTATCGGATATATATCAAAAACCAGCCTAGAGCATATACGGAACTTAAAATCTGTGTCAAATGAGGTTTTATTTAAGCTTAAACCTGGCTATACCTTTGACCAAGTTAAAATCAATCTGGAAGACGAATTGGCTCCTTATGGATTAAAAGAATTAATTAGTAAAAAAGATCAGCTAAGCTATTCTTTTTTGGAGTTGGAGATTAACGGAATCCGTTCTGTTGCATCGTCTTTGCCCATTGTTTTTGTATTAATGTCTGTTGTGGTTTTGTATTTAATGATGAAACGTCTAATCGAACAGGAGCGCATCCAAATCGGGACGTTGAAAGCATTTGGGTTTTCTAATTTGCAAATTCTTTACCATTACATGCTTTATGGCTTGATAATCGGATTGATAGGCGGATGCCTAGGTTTTATATATGGTTATCTCATATCAGGTGTATATTTATCTATGTTCCTAATGTTTTTTATGCTACCTGCTATGAACACAACTTTTGATCCCATGATTATGATTCAAGCAATATCTATGGCAGTTGTGGGTGGTCTTGCAGGTTCTTTTATGGGAACTATCAAATCTCTTCAACTAAAACCGGCAGAAGCAATGCGTCCTGAAAGCCCAAGGCAAGTCAATAGTAGAATAATAAGTAAATTAAAGTTTCTCAAATATATATTGAATTCTCGTGGTAATATGGCACTAAGAAATATTTCAAGAAGTAAAGTTCGTTCTTTTTTCCTTATTATTG